>JBFJXW010000059.1:0-19115 GCA_041622895.1 Desulfobulbus sp.
CGCCACGCTCCTGTTGCTTTCCCAGGGCGGCACCGCACATCTGTAGCATTGTTATCGACAATCCCTCACGAAGAAAAGCATACTTAAATTATTTAAAAACAAACAGTTATGCGAAAAACACTTTCCATGTCCACTTCCTTTTCGCTTTGGCATCAAGGGTGCAACTCCTCAGGCAAAGAGACGCATCAACGCAGTTCAGACCTTCAAGGAGGACGCCATGACAACTCAAATTATCAATAAGACCGAGACCAAAACTGATGTCGCCCACGAAACTTCCAAATTCACGGTTCGCGTTGTGATGACCATGGCCGGCTTGATTGGCATCTGGGCAATGGCTTGCCTGATCGGCGGATTGGCGAGTGGTGGCTTCGGCAACCTGATTAAAGGATACATCAGCACGATTATCGGCGGCTGATGCAACAAATACCTATAAAAAAGGAGTGTATGACAATGTCTGCTACAACAAAGAGTAAAGGTCTCTCGGTATTCATGCTTGGATTTGCATCACTGATCGTTCTCTGGGTCAGCGCCGCATTTGTCGGGGCGCTGCATCAGGTGAACTGGCAGTTCAGTGAACTGGCCCGGCAGTACATGATGGCCACCGGCATGGTGAAACCCATGCACACCCTGGTTGATTTCTATACCCACATCAAAGGCATAGAGTATCTGATCTGCGTGGCCTTCTTCGTCGCCTTTCCTATTTTCTTCAAATATGTGAACAAGGAGAAACAGAAAGTACCGGTGCGCTGACACCCACGTTCTCCCATGCCGGGCTCGACCCTTTGGGTCGAGCCCGTTCTATTGCAACAATGGTACAGGTAGTTTTCGTACCTGCAGCGCACAACTAACCGCTCTGTGCATCTAGAGACACCATCCCGCATGCCCATCCCCCATTGCAGCCCTCACGCCTTCCGGGAAGCTTGCCGCTGACCCCTTCGAACCGTTTTTTCCCCAAATCGATCGAAAATTATTCCCTGGAAAAATCGCTCAACAGCCTTTACTATGGGCCGCGAAAAGTTTGTTTGTTCTTCTTCAATCCCATGCAACAAAGGCTAGCTCATTGAAAATTATCAACATACTCGGCAGCGCCAGGAAAAACGGGACCAGTGCCCGCCTCGCCCGGGCCTTTACCGAAACCACCGTCACCCGCGGTGCCACAGTCACGGACTACTACCTCAACGGCATGCACTACAGGGGGTGTCAGGGCTGCGAAGGCTGCCATACCCGCTCAGACCGCTGCGTTCTCCGGGACGATGCCACCATCGTGCTTGACGACCTCTACACTGCCGACATTGTCGTTTTTTCCTCGCCGATTTATTTTGGCGACACCAGCGGCCAGTTCAAATCTTTTTATGACCGGATGTGGTCGCTGATCAATACCGATATCGTGGACGAGGACGACAACCGCAGTCGCCTGCCGCAAGGGAAAACAGCCGTCCTTATTTTAACCCAGGTTGATGCAGCAGGAGCGCATCGTGATGTGCTGGAACGCTACTCGATGTATTTAGAACTCTTCGGTTTTGATGTCAGACATCTCACGGCAGCCGGAATAGGCATGGAACCGAACGCCAATATCGAGAGCCATCTCATGGAAGCGGCTGAATTGGCTAGAGAAGTACTTCTGGAGGGCTGATCTGCCTTTATTCTGTGTGGTTACGCGCCTGCCGGAGCGCCTGAAAAACCGCATCTCCCACTGCAAACACCTGCGGGCTATACCGGGCAAACGTCGGCAGTTCCCGGCGGATTGCGTCGTACGAGGCGCTCGTGAGCATTCCTCGGGCGTACAAGGCCAGAATGATCATCAGGGTATTGTAATGCGGGATATTGCGCCGTTGCGCTTCGCGCAGGACCTGTTTATCCTCGGAAAGGACCGGCTGGGCAAGACGCTGGGCAACGGTGCACAGCACTGCGTCCGTAGGACCTGAAGGCACCAACTGCTGCAGATGGGTGCCGTGCGGAATCGCGCCGTATTCCTCAACGACCTGAGGGATGATCCGCAAAGAAAAACAGCGCGCCGCGAGTTCCAGCTTGCCCAGACGCTGCAGATAGATCAAGGTCGAAGTATCTGTGACGCCGCCCTGAAAATCAAGCAGTTCCGTTGCAATTCTGTTACTATCCCTACCCATAGCACCCATCCGTAAAGCGGGAAGACCAAGGGCCGATGCCCCCTGTGTTCCGCAACCATCCTTTGCATAAATTAGGTACGGTTTTTTGCTCTCAAAGGGTAAGAAGAGAGCGTTGACACAATCAATAATGAGTAGAAAGAGTACCGCACCACCCTATTTTCAGCACGTACAGGAGGTAAGCATGGATTTACTGTTCACCGTTGATCAGGATCTCTGCATCCAATGCGGCGCCTGCGCCGACGATTGTCCTTTCCATATTATCGAGATGACATCGGGGTATCCGACCCTCATCCCGAAACGAATGCACCACTGCATCCAATGCCAGCATTGCCTGGCGATCTGCCCCACCGCTGCCCTGTCCATTCTTGGGTACGACCCGCAAAACTCGTTGCCCCTGCCGGAAAGCCTGCCCAACGCGCAGCAGGTAAGCGCCTTGATGAGAGGTCGCCGATCGATCCGCCATTACCTGCCGGAGCCGATCGACCCCGCAGTGATTGCCTCTATGCTGCAGACCGTCGCCAACGCGCCGACCGGGAAAAATATGCGCCCATGCCTGTTCACGGTCATTGACGATCCGACCACTATGGACATTTTCCGTAAGGAAACCATGGAAGGCCTGCGTGCCGCTGTTGTCGAGAGACGGCTGCCCAAAGGCCTGGGGTATTTTCGCCATGTGGTCTCGGCCTGGGACCAAGGCCGTGATATCATTTTTCGAGGCGCACCGCACCTGCTCATGGTTTCAGCGCCGCCATCCGTCACCACGCCGGATGCGGATGCCCTGATTGCCATGAGCTATTTTGAGTTGCTCGCAGCCTCCATGGGTATCGGCACCTTGTGGAACGCCATGATTCGTTGGGCCTTCTCCGTTATCTCAACGGATATGTACCAGCGGCTGGGAATTCCCGAGGATCACTTCAAAGGCTATGTGCTGTTGTTCGGCAAACCGGCAATACAGTATCACCGGACGGTACAACGGGATTCGGCACAGATCAACCGGGTTGTCCTGACCTGAACGAAAAAAGAACCAACGAAAAGAAAGGAAGACGCCTGCACAGGAAAGCAGGCGCTGACGTCGTAACAGCAGGAAACAATCTCAACCGAAACGGCCGGTAATATAATCCTCGGTCAGTTGATGGCGGGGATTGGTGAAGATACGGCTTGTGGAACCGACTTCCACCAGGTCCCCCAGATGAAAATAGGCGGTCCGCTGGGAAACCCGGGCCGCCTGTTGCATGTTATGGGTAACAATAACAATCGTGTACTGCGCTTTCAATTCGGTGATCAGATCTTCCACCGTGGCGGTGGCGATGGGATCCAGAGCGGAACAGGGCTCATCCATGAGAATTACCTCCGGTCGCACGGCAATAGCCCGTGCAATGCAGAGGCGCTGCTGCTGACCGCCGGAGAGTCCGGTTCCCGGCTGATCAAGACGATCACTCACCTCGTCCCACAAACCCGCCTTCTTCAGTGATTCTTCGACGATGTCGGCCAGCTCGGTTTTATTGTTCGACAGACCATGGATCTTTGGCCCGTAGGCGACATTATCGAAAATTGATTTAGGAAATGGATTGGGTTTCTGAAAGACCATACCCACCTGCGCCCGCAGGGGGACCACATCCACCTTTTTATCGTAGATATTGAGTTCATCCAGTAAAATCTCGCCGGTCACCCGGCAGGTGGAAATGGTGTCGTTCATTCGGTTCAGGCAGCGGAGAAAGGTCGACTTACCGCATCCGGACGGACCGATCATCGCCAGCACTTCGTTCTTGCCGACATCGATGGATACATCTTTGATGGCATGTTTATCGCCATAATAGACGTTCACCTCACGACAGATCATGCGCGGCTCCTCGACAAACTGGACGCCTACGGTCTGTCGTTGATCGCGATCAACTTTATGCGCCTTGGTCGTAACTGCCGCTTCCGTCTTTTTCCGTTCCACTTGAGTATCACGCATATCAAAAACTGTTTCTGTTGCTGTTATCATGTGTTACCGCACTCTTCCCATTCACCGAACTACATCGCATCAATCAGACGATGAACCGGCCCTTTCTTTTTGCTTACGGCGCTTTCTATTGTCATTCACAAGCAGGTGTAAGCAAGACGTTGTGCGCCGAAGACGGGCAGAGAATGCCCCCTGCCCGTTTCCGTCACCTATGCACAATCCGTTTGCCGGCCAACCTCTTCTTTATTCCAGCACCAGGGGTTTTAACGCTTTGGCGTCCGCTGCAAAGGCCGCTTGCTCTTCGGCAGGTGCCGGGATCAGGCCCTTCTCGGCCAGATACCCTTCTTCCCCCCAAGCCCGATCGCTGGTGAACTCGGCCAGATACTGGTTCATGCCGGGAATAACCCCCACATGCGCCTTCTTAACATAGATATACAGCGGACGAGATACCACATATTTTCCGGCAGCGATATTTTCAAAGGTCGGCTCCTCGCCATCAACAATGGCACCTTGAATCTTATCGCCATTCTGATCCAGGAAGCTGAAGCCGAAAATACCAAGGCTCTTTGGATTGGCTTCCAGTTTCTGTACGATCAGGTTATCGTTTTCGCCGGCCTCGATGTAGGCGCCATCTTCACGAACGGTCTGACAAACCGCTTTAAATCTTTTTTTATCGGTTTTTTCCATCGCCCTGATAATGTCGAACGTTTCGCATCCGTTATCCATGACCAATTCGACAAAGGCATCTCGGGTACCGGAGGTGGGCGGCGGGCCCAGGACCTCAATTTTGTTGGCCGGCAGCGCACTGTTCACATCCTTCCAGGTCTTGTACGGATTGGCAACCAACTTGCCACTGCCTGCCGGGTCCGGCACGGTCTTGGCCAGGGCCATGAACACATCCTTGCGGCTGAGTTGCACCTGCTCCGCCTGCTTGCTGCTGGCCAGAACAATGCCATCATAGCCGATTTTAATTTCCACCACCTCCTTCACCCCGTTGTTCTGACAAATCTCCATTTCAGATTTTTTCATCCGCCGGGAAGCATTGACAATATCCGGAGTGTCAACGCCAGCTCCGGCACAGAACAACTTCATACCGCCACCGGTTCCGGTGGCTTCAATCTTCGGGGTCTTGAATTTGGTCGTTTTGCCGAATTGCTCGGCCACAGTGGTGGTGAACGGATAGACTGTGGACGAGCCGACAATCGAAATGTAATCGCGGCCACCGGCAGCCTGGGTGGTAGCTGCAGAGGCGATCATCAGGGAGGCGGCGGCCAGGGTTAAACCAATTTTCTGCATGGGAATCTCCTAAAATTATTTTTTTGTAAAAAACAAACGGATGAAACGCAGAATACCATCCCTCTATTCGTTTTCTGTTAGCAGATGATTCTGACTTTGTTACCAGCGACGCTCAAATTTATTACGCAGAAAGACCGCGGCGGCATTCATTATCAGCAGTAGGAGGAGCAGAACCATGATCGCCGCCGAGGTCCGTTCAACAAAGGCCCGTTCCGGCGAGTCGGCCCAGAGATAGATCTGCACCGGCAGGACCGTGGCCGGATCGTTGAAGCTGTGGGGCACATCAACAATAAACGCCACCATACCGATCATCAGCAGCGGTGCGGTTTCTCCTAAAGCACGGGCCATGCCGATGATGGTCCCGGTCATCATTCCCGGCAGGGCCAGCGGCAGCACATGATGGCTGATGGTCTGCATTTTCGAGGCGCCGACGCCAAGAGCCGCTTCGCGGATGGAAGGAGGCACGGATTTGAGCGAAGCACGGCTGGCGATAATGATGGTAGGCAGGGTCATCAGGGTCAGCACCAGCCCGCCGACTAGCGACGACGATCGGGGCAGACTCATAAAATTGAGAAAGACCGCCAACCCCAACAGACCAAAGACAATAGAAGGAATTGCCGCCAGATTGTTGATGTTGACTTCAATCAGATCGGTCCAGCGGTTTTGCGGGGCAAATTCTTCCAGATACACCGCGGCAGCCACACCAATGGGAAAGGAGAGCAGCAGGGTAACCATCAGGGTGAACATCGAGCCCATGGCCGCCCCGCGGATACCGGCAAGTTCAGGTTCCCTGGAGTCACCGGCCTGGAAAAAGGTGGTATTGAACTTTTTCTCGAGCCGGTTCGATGCAATCAGTTGATCGATCCAGGCCACTTCCTGATCACTGACCCGACGATCGGATTCCGGCACATCACGCGGTATATGGCCCTTCACCAACATGTCCACCTCATCATCGACAGGAAGCCAGAGGGATCGGGTCGTGCCGATCAGCTCCGGATTGTTCATGACCATTGCCTGTAGTTCAAAGGCGGCGCCACTACTGACCAGTTTACTCAGCGCTCGTTTGTCCCTGCGGTTTTCGACCTGGGGAAACAGGTCGCCGACGGCCCGCCGCACCAGGCTGGCGTAATTGGCCCGGGCCAGATTCTTCACATCAAGAACCGCCGAATCAAAATGGATATCCAGCAGAATTTCCGTCTGCAGAAACGCAGTATACCCCTTGCCGACGATGGAGCCGAGGAGCAGGGCCAGAAACAGCAGACTGCCAACAATGGCGGACAGACCAAAAAGCCTGAATCGTCGTTCTTTACGGTACCGCTTGGCCAGACCGACATTGACCCGGTCCATGGTTGATACATGCGTTTCGTTCATGGGTTGTTTCCTTTGTTGGGCAGTATGGCTACCGTCACCCTGTTATTCGTATTCTTCCCGGTAGGTACGGACCACGTACAGGGCGATGACATTGAGCGCCAGGGTCACGATAAAAAGCAGCATGCCCAGGGCAAAGGCCGCCAGGGTTTTAGGACTGTCGAATTCCTGGTCGCCGACCAGCAGGGTAACAATCTGCACGGTCACCGTGGTCACCGCCTGCAGGGGGTTGACGGTGAGATTGGCGGCCAGACCGGCGGCCATGACCACAATCATGGTTTCGCCGATAGCTCGCGACACGGCCAGCAGAATGGAGCCGACAATACCCGGCAGCGCTGCCGGCAGAATGACCTGTTTGATAGTCTCGCTCTTGGTTGCACCGAGGCCGTAGGAACCATCACGCAGCGACTGCGGCACGGCGTTGATCACGTCGTCGGAGAGCGAGGAGACAAAGGGGATGATCATGATGCCCATGACCAGACCGGCGGCCAGGGCACTTTCCGAGGAAACCGATAGGCCGAGCGTCACCCCGAGATCACGGATAAAGGGGGCCACAACCAGTGCGGCAAAAAAACCGTACACCACGGTGGGCACACCGGCCAGGATTTCCAGCAGCGGCTTGACCACGGCCCGGAATTTCGGGCCTGCATATTCTGAAAGATAGATGGCTGACATCAGCCCGAAAGGGACGGCAATAGCCATGGCGATGCCGGAGATCAGAAAGGTGCCGGCCAGCACCGGAATCGCACCAAAGCTGCCCGAACTGCCCGCCTGGTCAGCCCGTATAGCCATCTGCGGACTCCATTTCAGACCAAAGAGAAAATCGAACAGGGACACTTGTTGAAAAAACCGGATGGATTCAAACAGGACGGAAAGAACAATGCCGATGGTGATAAAGACCGCAAAGGTGGAACACAGTGTCAGCATGATCTCGACGGTGCGCTCCACTTTATTTCGCGCCCGCAGCGCCGGAGTAATCCGCCTGTACACGAAATAAGCGGCAATGATGCCGGTGGTCAGGGCAACGACCGCCAGGGCTGCATTACTGATACGCATCATATTGGTGTACCGGTCGGCTGCAGCCTGGAGCAGCGGGTCTATCTCGCGGCTGACGATATTGCCCGCGACCAGATTGCGCAAATCATTGACCAGAAGATTGAGTTGATCCGGGCTGAGGCTGCCCTTGGCCGCGGTCACACTTTTCATGGCATAACCGGTCAGCAAGGGATCTGCAGCCACGTGCCAGACAAGGACGATCAGGAGCGAGGGGACGGCGCACCACAAGGCAGTGAGCATGCCGTAATACCCTGGCCTGGAATGCATTTTATGGGTGGCGGGATGCACCGAAAGGGCAAAGGCTCGGCGCTTCCCCTGCCAGTACGCAACGGTCGACAGGGCAAGGACAAGGGCAATAAGCAACATGGGCGGCATGATGACATCCTGTAGAATTCGACAAATTGATTCCAATTGTATCGCTGCGAACTCTACCGTTGGAATATTAAAGGCAGGTTCAGCATCTATTAGGATTTGATTAGGATTGTTGCGCGGAACGAATCAATATGGTTAACCAACAGGAGAAGTGTAAGCGGGTTGGGGAGTTGTACCGCACGTTTACGGTGCGTTTGTTCTGCCGAGAAACTGTCGGCAACAGCAGAGCCGGAAGAGAAGCGATTCAGTTATTATAGGAGATGCCATGGGAAAATGTATCGGAATCCTGACCGCCGGCGGGGACAGTCCAGGGCTCAATGCAGCCATCCGGGCCATCGGCAAGAGTGCCCTCAATGCCTACAACATGCGGGTCATCGGATTTCGCGACGGTTTCCGAGGGCTCATGGAGAACCGAACGGTCCTGCTCGAAGGCGAGATCCTTTCCGGCATCCTGACCCTGGGCGGCACCATCCTCGGCACCAGTCGCGATAAACCGCACAAAATGCCGGTCGGCTCCAAGGTGCAGGACATGACCGAAGTGATGCTCGACAACTACCATCGCCACAATCTGGAGGCACTGATCTGTATCGGCGGCGGCGGTACCCAGAAAAATGCCTACCGTCTGGCCCGGGCGGGCCTAAACATCATCACCCTGCCCAAGACCATTGATAACGATGTGGCCATGACCGATATCACCTTCGGTTTCGACACCGCCCTGTCCATTGCCACCGATGCCATTGACCGCCTCCATTCCACGGCGCACAGCCACCACCGGATCATCGTGGTCGAGATCATGGGCCATAACACCGGTTGGCTGGGCCTGGGTGCCGGCATGGCCAGCGGCGCCGATGTCATTCTCATCCCGGAAATCCCCTACGACGTCAATCAGGTTGCCGAAGCCATCCGCAGGCGCCGGCATCGGGGTAAAAATTTCAGTATAGTCGCGGTGTCCGAGGGAGCGCTCTCTCAGGAAGCTGCCAAGGAACTGACGCAGCTGCAGGAAAAGAAACAGGCGGCGAAAGAGGACAAAAAGCAGAAAAAAATAGTCGCAGCCCTGGAAGCCTTCAGGGTCCACCATGCCAGCAACACCCTGCGGCTGTCCAGCCAGCTGGAAGCGCTCACCGGCCTGGAGAGCCGGGTGACCATCCTGGGTCATCTGCAACGGGGCGGCACGCCCACGGCTGCTGACCGCATCCTGGCTACCCGACTCGGTTCGGCGTGTACCGCAGCCATCAACGAGCGGCAGTTCGGCTGCATGGTGGCGGTGAAGGGGGAATCTACGAAGCTGGTGGATCTTGCCGAAGTGGTCGGCAAGCGCAAGGCCGTGCCTCTGAACCACCCCTGGATACGGGCGGCTCAGGAGACCGGCACCTGCCTGGGCAATAACGTGCTGTAACAAAAGGTGCGCAGCCTGCTTGCTTGCCGCTGCCGCAGCACCTTTTGTATGCTTAATCGTCGCTGCTGCGGATGATTTCCCCTTCCACCAGATAGACGATTTCTTCAGCAATGTTGGTTGCCCGGTCGCCGATGCGCTCCAGATGGCGGGCGACCAGATACAGATTGACGAGACTGGCGGCATTTTCGCTTTGTTTACTGATCTCGGCAATGACCGTCTTGTAGGCCACATCACGCAGCCTGTCGACTTCATCGTCCATGAGGAAAATTTTACGGGCCATCGCCGCATCCTCGGTCACCAAGGCATCAAGGCTGGCTTTCACCATCTCCATCGCTTTTGTGGCCATGGGTTGATAGTCGATGACAAAAACAAAGCCGGGGGTTTTGTTGATGGTCTGGATTCGTTTGGCAATATTGACCGCGATATCGCCGATCCGCTCCAGTTCGCTGTTGATTTTGATAATAGCGACGATCAGACGTAAATCGCGGGCCACCGGCTGGTGCAGAGCGAGGATCTTCAAACATTCCTCCTCCACCCTAATTTCCATGTCGTCAATCTCCCAGTCCGCTGTCATGAGCTTCTGTGCCTCGCCTTCGTCCCTGGTTTCCAAAATGATGCAGGCCCGGCGCAGGCGGTCCTCAACCAGAGTGCCCAGCTGGAGAAGCTTCTTCTTCAATTGGTCGATCTCGCGGTGGAAATACATATGTCTACTCACAGGCTTCCTCCAAAATATTCTCTTGATAACCAGCACAATACAACAGCATGATTAATACCGGACATTGATTACCGCTCCGTTAAAAACAGATTAGAATATCATTAGCTTTTTCCTTTTTTATTGCAACACTAACGGCCCTGCATAACAATGATGAAATCATTTTTTCCTTTCCATTTCAGCAGGAGATCGATGTGAAAAAACCAAGCATTCTGGTTGTCGAGGATGATACCGACATCCAACAGCTTGTCAGTTACAATCTGATTAAATCGGGTTTCAATGTCACCTGCGCCGACACCGGCGAAGAAGCCCTGCAACTGCTCGCCCGGGAACAGGTCGATGCCATTGTCCTTGATTTGATGCTGCCCGGCAAAGACGGCCATGAGGTCTGTCGAGCGGTACGCAATCAGGAAGCCACCAAGGCCGTGCCGATTATCATGCTGACCGCCAAAAGTGAAGAAGACGATATCGTCACCGGTCTGGAGCACGGAGCTGACGATTATGTGACCAAACCATTCAGCCCCCGGGTGCTGATCGCCCGCATCGAAGCCGCTTTGCGCCGCACCCCCGAGCCAACCCTGCCGGCGGATGCGACTGCGGGCATCATCAGTCGCAACGGCATGGAGATCCATCCGGGTCGTCATGAAGTGCGGGTCAACGGCGAAGCAATCCATTTGACGGCCTCGGAATTCACCATTCTCGAACTCCTTGCCGGCAGGCCGGGCTGGGTTTTTTCCCGGCAACAGATCATCGACCAGGTCCGCGGCTATGACTACAGCATTACGCCGCGGGCCGTGGATGTGCAGATATTTGGCCTGCGTAAAAAGCTCGGCTCTTCCGGGGCTTGCATTGAAACCGTACGGGGCATCGGCTACCGGATTCGCGAATAGCCCTTCCGCAAGCCGACGGTGCCCTGGGTACACCTTTGTACCCTTCCATCCCCGGGTCGTGCCGGGGGCAATCTCAAATCCTTTGCAGAGACGCCCATGCGAAACATACGTCTTTTCTGGCAGATCTTCCCCGCCTGCGTTGGCATCACCATTTTCTCCCTGCTGCTTGCCGCCTGGCTGGCCGACACCACCGGCCGCGACTTTTATATTAACCGTCTGCAGGAGGAAATCAGAGAACGGGCGCTGTTGATCGAGCCGACCATCACCACCTTGAGCATGGGCACCGAACAGCAGCTGCAGGAATTCGTCCGCAAGACCGGCAGACGGGCAGCGACCCGGATTACCGTGATTGACAGGGACGGCGTGGTCCTGGCTGATTCCAACGAGGACCATACCCTTATGGACAATCATAGAAACCGTCCGGAAGTCCTGCCGGCGCTGGCAGGAAACACCGGATTTTCAATGCGCCGCAGTCGGACACTGGGCGAATCCATGCTCTATGTCGCCATCCCGGTCGAGCTCAAGTCTGCTGACCACCGGGGCGTGCTGCGGTTGGCTATTCAGAACACGGCATTGGAGACCATGCTGCGTTCGCTGCTGTGGAAATTTTTCGGCATAGGCGTGATCGTCTTCGGCCTGGCAGCGCTGTTGTCGCTGTACTGCGCCCGTCGGATCAGCCGGCCGCTGGAGGAGATGAAACACGGTGCGGAGCAACTGACCAAGGGACGCATCGATCAGCTGGTGCAAATAAGCAGCGAGCACATGTCGGTGGAAATGGCCGGGTTGGCGGGATCAATCAACCAAATGGCCGAACAGATCAACCGCCGCATCCGGATTATCATCCAGCAACGTAACGAGCTGGAGGCGGTTTTTTCCAGCATGGCCGATTCGGTAGTGGCCATCGACGCCGACAAAAGAATCATCCGCATGAACCAGGCGGCCACAGCTCTTTTTGCCCTGCCCTCCGAAGTCGTCAAGGGCAAGGCGGTGCAGGGTATTATCCGCAATGCCTATCTTCTTGAAATGATCGATTTCACCCTGCAAAACAACACCCAGCAGGAACAAAAAATCACCCTGTTCAACGGCACCATCCCGATCATCCTCCAGACCCATGCGGTGCCCCTGCGTGACGAGGACAACAAGAGCATGGGCGTACTCCTGGTGATGAACGACCTGACCAAGCTCAATCGATTGGAAAACATGCGCCAGGATTTTGTCGCCAATGTCTCTCATGAGCTCAAGACCCCGATAACGGCGATTAAGGGCTATGTCGAAACTCTGCTGGACGGCGCCCTCGACGACCAGGACAATGCCCGACGTTTTCTCGGTATTGTCGGTTCCCAGGCCAACAGGCTGGATGCGATCGTCGACGACCTGCTGACCCTTTCGCGTATTGAAAACAAGAATGACAAGGGCGAAATCAAGCTGATGGTCGGCGAAGTCGGACCGGTACTGGAAAGTGCTCTCCAGACCTGCGCCGTCCATGCCGACAAGAAAAATATTATCGTCCAGATCGATTGCGACGAAATTCTCGTTGCTCCCATCAACCAACCCCTCCTTGAGCAGGCGGTTATCAATCTCTTGAAAAACGCTATTACGTACAGCCCCCCGAATTCTTTGATTTCTCTGAGCTGCGGCAGCAGTAAAAACATGCGCGGCGAAGAATTCGTCCATCTCAGCGTCAGCGACAACGGACCCGGCATCACCAAGGACCACCTGCCACGCCTGTTCGAACGGTTTTACCGCTGCGACAAGGCACGCAGCCGCGATCAGGGCGGCACCGGACTCGGCCTGGCCATCGTCAAACACATTACCCAGGCCCATAACGGCACGGTGGAGGTGGAAAGCACTCCGGGCAAGGGTTCAACCTTTACCATCACACTGCCGGCGGCACCGCACTAAGCCCAGCCGTCTATCCGCTGTTTTCTTGCTGCAGGCTGACGCCCCCCATGAAACAGGGTCGTTGACGGCCGGGGTCAGGAGATCGCGGTCGATCGCACGGGCAACCATGCCCCGGGCCCCATCATGCGCCTGCGAATCAACTGCTGCTGCAGCTGTTCCACGGACGCCGCAGCGTTGTTGCGCTCATCCATCAGAGGATTGGCAGCCTATGCCGCCCTTTGAACTCGGAAAAGGGAACGAAAAGCAGTGCCCTGCTCGACACCGCCTGCTGTTCTAAAGGAAGGTGAAAGGCGGCCCGAAGAACGGAGCAACCTTTTCTGAACAAAGATTACAAAAGAAGGTGACAGGTACCAGACAGCAGCCAGCCGGACAGGCAGCCAAGAAGCGAGGTCACGGTCATCAGGCGACAGGCTTGCTTGACATGATGCAGACCGACAGCTCCCAGCCCTGCACCGATATAGGGTTTGTCCACCAGGACACCACCGTAGGTGTTAGGACCATTCAACCGTACACCCAAGGCTCCGGCAAAAGCGGCTTCCGGATATCCCGCGTTGGGGCTGGCGTGATGCGTTCCCTCCCGCCAGGCTGTTGCCAGCGCACGTCGCCCAGAAGCACCGGACAGCATCCGTGCGGCCAAGCCAATCAACGGTACGGACAGACGGGCCGGAAGAAAGTTGGCCACATCATCAATGCGCGCGGCGGCCCGACCAAAGAGCAGATAGCGAGGGTTCTTGTAGCCCACCATCGAGTCCAGCGTGTTGATCATCTTATAGGCAAGGGCCAGCGGTGCGCCGCCGATGGCAGCAAAAAAAAGAGGCGACAGGACGCCATCCACTACATTCTCGGCGACGGTTTCCACCGTGGCCCTGGCTATATCGTCGGCCTGATAGTGCTCCACGTCCCGGCCGACAATCATGGCCACCTGGGACCGGGCCTTGTCGACCTCGCCGGCAGCGAGCAGCTGATGGATCTCCATGCCTGCCTGGCTCAGTGAACGCGCGGAAAAACAGTAAAACAGGAGGATCGTCTCGACGACAAAACCCAAAACAGGATGCGCCCGATAGGTCAGGCCGATGGTCAATGCGGCAAGGGCCCAGCAACCGAGGATAAGCGAGCATGCAAACAACGTCCCGCTCAACAATTCCGTTGTTTTCACCTTGCGGAAAACCGGTTCGGCCAGCTCAATGGCCCGGCCCATCCAACGGACCGGATGGGGCAGAAACCGAGGATCGCCCACGAGGGCATCAAGGGCAAAAGCCGTGGGCAGGGCCAGCCAGGGGAGCAGAGCAAATACCGTCGACGCCATCAGCTCATCCCTCGCACGGCCCGTTGACGGCTGCGAGCAGATGCCCCGCGACCGCCTTGTTAGTCGCCGCGTCCTTGAGCGCCACGCGGACGAAACGGTAGCCAAGCCCGTAAAAATTGGTGCAGTTGCGAATGAGGAAGCGCTGTTTTGCCAAGGAATGGCACACGGTTTCGGCATTGCGGTCAGCTGGCAGCCCGATAAGGAAATACGAGGTATAGCTTGGATACAGGGTCAGCCGGCCGCTCTGCAAACGCTGCTGGAATAATCGTCCCTCCTGCGCAAGATATGCACAGGTCTGATCGATAAAGGCCAGCACCGCGTCTCTGTTGTCCCCGAGATAACAGACCGCTTCCTGAGCCAAACTGTTGACGCACCAGGGTTGCATATAGGCGCGGAAACGATCGACAAGGGGTGGATTGGCAATGAGAAACCCGGCGCGCAGGCCGGGCATACCAAAGATTTTTGAAACCGACCAGAGAACGATCACATTGTCCAGACCGCAGTGACACATGCTGGTATTGTGCCCTGCAGGCACAAAGGGCAGGTAGGATTCATCAATGATGAACCGAACCATCGGATGGCGTTTGCAGAGCGCCAGCAGTGCATCGTGCGCAATCAGCTGTCCGGTGGGGTTATTGGGATTGCAGAGAAAGACCGTGTCGCATCCGGATAAGGCTGCGGCAAGCTGCTCCAGGTTGGGGACAAATCCGTCGGCGGCCTGGGCCAGAAAAAAATCAGGCTCAATGCCGTGCATCCGGCAACCGTCACCATAATCGGCATAGGTCGGACCGACGATGAGCACCCGTTTGGACTGCAGGGCTGCACAAGCCGCATAGATGAACTGGGTGGTGCCGCCTCCGGCCAGAATGCGATGCGTATCGACCTCGAGCAGGGCGGCAATACCCTGTATCGCGATCCGGCCATCAACCTCGGGCAGCACCCGAATCCGTTCCAGACGTTCCTTGAGATGTTCAATCAATCCGGGCATGGTGCCGAGTGGATTGATGTTACTGCTCATATCGACAATCTCTTCGGGGCGACAGCCCAGCTGTTCGGCAACAGCAAAAACATTTCCCCCATGTCCCTGAATCATCGACCGGTCCCCCGCAGGGCGGTAGGCAGCAGCTGGGTGATCGCCTCTATGTCGAGATGCTGCATTGCATGCTCGGCCAACTGCTCATAGGCCTGGTCGCGGGCTGCCGGACCGTGCATCTGGTCAACGGGAACGGCCCCCAGGCCGATGCCGGCCAGCCAATGATGGGTAATCGCCGGGGTGTCGAAGAGTCCGTGCATATAGGTGCCGATCACCCGACCGTCCTCACTGATGCAGCCGTCGGTATCGTCGCAGGCCAGACCGTTGCGACGCTGCACCCGCACCAGAGTGCGGCCCTGCGGCGGCAGGGTCTGGCCCATGTGTATTTCGTAGCCGGTGCCGGGGATATCGCCCCAGGTAAAATCGGTCAGGGTGGTGGTCTTGGGCGCCTTTAGCACGGTTTCCACCGGCAGCAGATTCAGTCCGGGAGTGGCACCGGGGACGCCCTCGATCCCCTCAGGATCCTGCACCTGGCTGCCCAGCATCTGATAGCCGCCGCAGATACCGAGCAGATGGCCGCCGCCAGCAACATATCTGAGAATCTTCTCGCGCCACCCGGTGGTGCCCAGCCAGGTGAGATCGCTGCAGGTGGATTTGGATCCAGGCAGGATTACCGCTCGAAACTGCCCCAGTTCCTGCGGCTGCTGCAGATACACCAACCGGCAGCCGGCAAGCTTGGCCAGAGGATCAAAATCGTTAAAATTGGAGATATGGGGCAGACGGATGACCGCGATGGCCGGTTCGGCAGAGGTGGCCGGGTCAAAAGGCCGGGCATTTTCAATCACCACCGCATCTTCGGCCTCAATATGAAAATGCTTGAACCAGGGGAGCACGCCGAAGACCGGCTTGCCGGTGCGTTGCTCGATCCAGTCGATGCCTTGTTGAAACAGGGCGATATCGCCGCGAAAGCGGTTGATGACAAAGCCGCTGATCTGTGCCTGCTGCTCCGGCGACAAGCAGGCCAGGGTGCCGACGATCTGCGCAAAAACGCCGCCACGATCGATGTCGGCGACAAGGATGACCGGAGCATCAGCGTAGGCGGCCGCCCGTAGGTTGACGATGTCATTGGCCATGAGATTGACCTCGGCACAGGACCCGGCCCCTTCCATGATCACCAGGTCAGCGGCTTGGCGCAGCCGGTCAAGAGCAGCGCAGCTCTCGGTGAACAGGTACTCCTTTTTCGTATAGTAGGACTGCGACGATGCCTCCATCCAGGCCTTGCCGTTGAGTACCACCTGAGATCCCACATCGCTGACCGGCTTGAGCAGCACCGGGTTCATATCCACATGGGGAGCAACGCGAGCCGCCTCGGCCTGGACAATCTGGGCCCGACCCATCTCCGCCCCTTCGGGGGTGACCCCTGAATTGTTCGACATATTCTGGGCTTTGAACGGCGCCACCCGAAACCCCTGGTTGGCAAAAATGCGGCACAGAGCGGTGGTGACGATACTCTTTCCCACATCTGAACCGGTGCCCAGCACAGCCAGGCAGGCAGCTTGTTTCGACATATTGTTCTCCGGAGCAATCGGCCATGCGCATGGCCGCGATGGTTCAATTTAAGCCCTTCTGTTTCCTTACCCTTCGATACCCTTTCGAGCGAGAACACCCTGGTCGTAATAATGCTTGACCGCACGCATCTCGGTTACCAGATCAGCACGGTCCAGCACTCTGGGTGGTGCGCCCCGACCGGTGAGCACCAGCTCAACCTGGGGCGGCCGACGGTCCATCAGTGCAAGCAGATCCTCTTCGCTGATCAGCTGCAGATCAAAGGCCACATTGGCCTCATCGGCAATCACCAGATCGTACGCTCCGCAACCCAGTGCCCGGTCGATGGCATCCAGGGCCTGGCGAGCGGCATCCCTGTCCGCCTGACAAGGGGCGGTGAGGATAAAACAGCCCCGACCGAACTGCTCAATGGTGATGCTTTCGGAAAAACGCTGCAATGCTTTGATTTCGCTGTAGTCGTCATTCTTGATGAACTGACCGATATACACCTTGAGCCCAGCACCGGCTGCCCGCAGGGCCAGACCCAATGCTGCGGTGGTCTTGCCCTTGCCGTCGCCGGTATACACCTGCACGAACCCTTGCATCCGCACCTCCCTCCTCTCGCCTGCCACCAACCACACATTGCACATATGTTCCGCATTTTCCTCCTGCCGCAGGCAGCGCCAACAGAAAAAGCGCCCCACTGTTGCAGGTAAAATATTGTGTAATAGAAAATCGTTGGATAACAGTCAACAGCTTTTCTCGTGTCACAGCGTTCTGCTGTGCCCTAGCAGGAATGGGCATCATCGATGGTTGCTGCAAGGATACAGCATCCGCCGTCGTTTTTCTCAATGCAGATCACCAGTTACCCCCTTGAAGATCAACTTGAAAAAAATCCCGAAAAACACTATATTTACTTACTATTACAAGCCTCACACCCTTTCATGGAGCATGACTATGCAACGATCACACACACCGCACCTTGTTATCCCATTTCTCTTCCATGGACTCGCTCTTGGGCTTGCCTGTTTCGTTGCACCGCAAACGGTCACGGCCGATGATGAAATCAGAGCCGGAGCGGTACTGCAGGTTCCGTTCAGTCTGCGTGCAGGAGCGCCTTCCCTTGAGTTCGCCGACATTCGCCTCGGCCTCACCTGCCAATATGCCGATGTTGAGGAAGACGATATTACCGTCACCAGAAATTTTACCGAGACCTATCAAAACGGGGTGCTTGTGGATTCTGCCTACTCATACACAACCCGCGAAAATGAGGGCAATCAGGTCGTGGGCCTGGAAGGGAACCTCTTTATCGAGCCATTCAACAGAGGAAACATTTCGGCGGAACTGCTTGGCTTTTACGGCAGCAACGCTATCCAGGGGGCGTTGGGTGCCGGATACAGCTTCGAAGACGATTTCTTTCTCGACGCCAAAGCCATGTTTCCCTATTCCGAGATCGGTGTTCGATTCATGAACGAGCCGGAAATTTATGGCGGGCTCAAGACGCTCGGCACCTTCAAGCCGGAAAAAAGAGTCCATCAGATCGATGCGGTACCGACCACGATCAGCACCACCAGCGGCAACTGACCCCTCTTCCTCAACCCGCTTCTCCAGGTTGAGAAAGGTTTTTTTCCTTTTCTCTGTCTCATATCACCCCAAAACTGCCAGGAGGATCCTTGTCCGCAAGGAAAACCCTGGCAGTTTTTTTTGTATCGCCCCCTCCTCAACTATCGCAGCACCTCAACATTCCGGAACGATCACAGCACGGTGAACAATTACCATTGCGGCTGTCCCCGGCGCATCAGGCAGGGAGTGCCCAGGCCTTTTTTCGCGCAAGGATTTGCCCACAGGATGCGTTTCCCCTGCTGCTGCCTCATCGTAAAACGACCGACACAGCCTCCTCCCGCACCGCCATCACAGCACGTGACCGGTGCAGACCCTGATCTGCCTCAATGAACCGAGATCACGCTGGCCAATTTATCCCGCAGAAAAAGGATTTAGTGCGGAAACAAGAAAGGACCAAAACGTCGGCAATCTCTTTCACCATGTTTTTATTACAAAAAAATAATGGCCGACAGATAAAGATTTTTTTCCTGATCTGCCGTTTCCGTGAAACCATGGAGCAGTGAGGGGTTAAAGAATTCGGACGCTTTCTAAGATAAAAAATGGAG
>JBFJXW010000060.1:0-19055 GCA_041622895.1 Desulfobulbus sp.
CTGGAAACGATGGGTCTTTCTGTTGCTCCTGCTGGCAGTCCTCGGCTTTGCCTGGAACAAGGGATATTTGCAGCAGTGGGGCAGGCAGATCCTGCCGCTGCTGACCGGTCGAATAGTCACGGCCCCGGTTGACAAAGCGGAGAAAGCGCCGGCTGTTGCACCGGGGAAAAATCCGGCTGCTGGAGCGGAGAAGGCGCCGGCTGCGCAGTCGAAAAAGCAACCGGAACCTGCGGCACAATAACAGCGTCGCAGCCGCTACCGTACCATCTCGCCGGGTCAGTTTGATCCGGCGTTTTTTTTGTGATGTCGGTTTGATACCCTCGCTGAACGGCCTCCGACAAGGCCCTGGTCCTACTTCACCCGGATTATCTGGACCGCGGCCATCTGGTTGATACCGCTGCGGGTGAACCGCTGTCCCTCGACCACGGCGACCATCTCGCCGGTGTGGATATAGCCCCACTCCCTGGCCATGGCAAGGGAACGGAAGACCATCTCGGTGCGGCCGAGTTCTTCACGGATGATCAGGGGGAAGATGTTGTTATAGAGGCTGGCGTGGCGGGCCACATGCAGCGATTTGGTGACCAGCAGGGTCGGCACCCTGCGGTTCCACTTGGACAGGGTGGGGTAGAGGGTGCCGTCCGGGTCAAACAGCAGGGTGGCGGCGTTGGTGCTGAGGTTGGCGATGGCGGAAAGTTCGGCATTGATGGCCCCGGTGGCTGCCGCTTCCAGGAGTTCCGAGGTGCTGGGCCGGGAATGCCGTTCCTCTTCGCAGATGATCGAGGCCATGGTGCGCACCACGTTGACCGGGTCGATGCCGGTGGCGGTTTCCTGGGAAACCATCACCGCGTCGGTCCCTTCCTTGATCGCCATGCTGACATCGGTAACTTCTGCCCTGGTCGGCCGGGCATTGGTGGTCATGGAGTCGAGCATTTGGGTGGCGGTGATCACCGGGGTATTCATTTCCCAGCAGAGCTGGATGATGCGTTCCTGAATGCGGGGCACCCGTGCCGCCGGCAACTCAACCCCCATGTCGCCACGGGCAATCATGATGGCATCGGAGATGGCTATGATCTCCCTGATGTTCTGCACGGCCTCGGGCTTTTCGATTTTGGCTACCACCTTGAGATTGCGTTTGCCCGCGGCACGGATGTGCTCTTTGATGGTTCTGATTTCCTCGGCCGTCCGCACAAAGGACAGGGCGACATAATCAATGGAATGGTCAAGGCCCCATTCCAGATCCTGCCAGTCTTTTTCCGTGACACTGGGCAGGGACAGGGTGGTGCCGGGTAAATTGATGCCCTTGCTCGATTTCAGGGTGCCGCCGATGATCACCTCGCAATGGACTTCGGCGGCACCTTCCTTGAGCACCCGCAATTCCAGCAAGCCGTCATCAAGCAGCACGGGTTCGCCGACGCGCAGGTCGGCAAGAATGGCCGGTGTAATGGTCGAAATCCGCTCTGCTGTTCCTGTCACCGGCTCGGCCTGGATAACCAGCACCTCGCCGGGCTCAAGCCGTATGGCGCCACCAGTCATCGGGCCGGTGCGGATTTTGGGACCGCACAGGTCCTGAAGCACGGCAATGGGCTTTTCCCAGTTCTTTTCTGCCTCGCGGATGGCGCATAGCGTCTCCTCGTGGGATGCATAGCTGCCGTGCGAGAAGTTGAGACGCGCCACATCCATGCCGGCCAGGATCATCTTGCTCAGCATTTCAGGGCCGTTGCTCGCCGGACCGATGGTGCAGACAATTTTCGCCTTTTTGTTGACGCAGGTGTGGGACTGCTTCGAAATGTTGGCCAAACGCTTGAACAGGGCATCGAACTCAAAGGGCTTGGCCAGTACACCCAGAATATTGGGATAGCACTTCAGTCGTTCCAGGGTCTCCTGGTCTTCATGGGATGAGGTGATGATCAGGATGGGCAAGTGCGGGTTGACCACCTGGATGGCCTCGATAAATTTAAACCCGTCCCAGTGCGGCATGTGGATGTCGCTGAGAATGATGTCGTAGGCGTTCGAAGTCGCCAGCTGGAAGCCTTGGTGGCCGTTGTCGGCCGTTTCGACTGTAAATCCTTCTTTTTCCAGGCGCTTTCGCAGCAGGTGCTGGAGGGGGAGGGAATCTTCGAGAATAAGAATGCGCATGGCAACCTCATGGGCAGGGAGTTACAGGTTGTCTTCAGTGATGCTGTATAGCATAGTGGAAAACACGGTAAAGGGGAAAAGAGAAATCGCCGCCCTCCTCTTGGGGCCCGGTTTTTCGAAGTTTGGTTGTGGATATGATCGGGTGTTCCCGATGGATTGGAGGAGGAATTATGCAAGTAATACTGGATCTGTGTATCGTGCCGCTCGGTGTCGGCGTTTCTGTTTCCACGTATGTGGCCGAGTGCCACCGGGTGCTGCAGGAGGCCGGGCTGAAATCGCAGCTGCATGCCTACGGCACCAATATCGAGGGAGACTGGGATGCGGTCATGGCCGCGGTGAAGCAGTGTCACGAGCGGGTGCATGCCATGGGTGCGCCGCGCATCACCACCACCATCAAGCTCGGCACCCGCGTCGACCGCGACCAGACCATGGCCGACAAGGTGCGCAGTGTGGAGGATAAGTTGGCGTAAGCTGCTGATATTGATCTCTATTGGCGGTCGGGGCGTGCAACTGCATTGTTGCCCTTGCACCACGCCCCTCGCCATCCCCCGCCGAAAACGATTTGCCCGTATCGGCAAGAGCGCTCCTCCCTGAAAGAGTATGCCTGGGTCTTGGCATAAGATACCCCTCCTCCATTCCGGAATTTTCTCTTGACTGTCCGCTTATCAGCGGAATCGAGGTGGCTGCCTCATTGCTTCCTGGTTGATGATTGCATGGCCAACTCCTGTCATGACTGAAACAGTCGCCGGCATTCCGTATAAGCGGAATATTGAAAATGCATATTTTGCTCTTTTTTCGATATTCTTTTTTCGTTTTCCTGTTTTGCGAACAGAATCGAGAGCATGGCGTATATGATTTACCCACCACCGTGTAGGCTTAGTCGAAGAATTGAATATAATTATGCTATTTCAGTATAATAGGGGTTTTTTGATAAATGTTATCACATTGGTGAACTGTGGCATGATTTATGAATGATTCTCAGGCAGGTGCTACGGCGTGGGTATTTTTAAGCGGTTTGCACTTTAAACTGTCAGTGACGTGTCGTGTGTATTTTCTTTTGTATCTGGTCGTGTTCTACCCTGCTCAGGCGAACCTCGCGGGACAATTATTGGAGCGCTTGTTGAGATGGAGGACAGAATTTTTATGCAGGGAAATTATGCCCGATGCTTCACTTGTCCAATTGCTTTTCTCTCTGCAATCAAAGGAGGTGTTGATGGTAGGCCATTGTACTTAGTGACCAGAATTTCTAGGTTCCTGTTGTATTTGTATGAAAATGCAGTGATCTTGTAGGGTGTTCGGTACTTGTTTTGTTAATATTTATGCCTCCAGTAAAGGAAAATTCGTTACTGTGCACATTGTATCCATTCTCAGGAGGGGTGTTCCAATGAAAAAATTGCATCGCGTTGTAGTGGCACTTGTTGCGGCGGCCTTGTGTACAGGCCTGGGGGCAGGTCAATGCCTGTCGGCAGACACAGAGCAAACTCTGCACAGGGACGGCTCTGCTTTTGTACGAGAGAGTAGGGTAACACAGGCAGATAGGCAGGCTGCGGCCAACCGGGCCAAGGCTAAAGGCTTTAAGGCCAAGAAAGTAGGCGCTTCAATGAAATCGGACAAGGCTACACAAACCGACAAGGGGGCGAAAAAATGAAGAAGAGACAAGTGCGATCTTTGATGACGCCGGGCGGGGCCCGGCAGGTCAGGAGCCCGCTGCGGAGTGTTGCCTTTGGAGTATCGGCAATCCTGCTGGCCGGTTCCCTTTGTATGTTGCCGTTGCAGGTCATGATGCCGAAAACGGCGCAGGCGGCTCCTGTGGGACAAGCTGAGGGTTCCACACCGTACTACTTCAGCATGCCCAACTATGCCAACAGTCCGCTGTATGATCCTGCTGACACAGTTAATTTTCCGGGAATGCGGAAATTCGTCGATACCCTGCCCGGATTGGATGCAGCCAACAACCTCGGCCAGTTTATTCCGGTGGCCGTTCCGGATACGACCACCTATCCCGGCTCGGATTATTATGTGATTGCGATGGTGGAATATGAAGAGCAAATGCATTCGGATCTGCCGGCCACCAAGCTGCGCGGCTATGTACAGCTCGATACAAACGTAATTCCGGGCAACGGGGTCGCCTTGACCTCCCCGGAAGGCATAGCGATTACTCTTCCGGATGGAACGCCGGCGTTAGGAGTAACCACGGCCCATTACATGGGACCGGCGATCTCCACCACCAAGGACCGGCCGGTGCGTATTTTGTTCTACAACCTGCTGCCCACCGGTGAAGCCGGTAACCTCTTTATTCCTGTGGACACCACTGTCATGGGGTCCGGTCCCGGACCGCTCCTTACAAACGCTGATCCCGACCCGAGGAATCCACAATGTGGAGCGATACTAAAACCCTGGGGCTGTTTTGCTGATAACCGGGCCACCGTGCATCTGCATGGCGGGTTGTCGCCGTGGACCAGTGACGGCACCCCGCACCAGTGGGTGACGCCGGCAGGCGAGAACACTGCCTACGCCAAAGGAGTGAGCATCAAAAACGTACCCGACATGCCGGATCCCGGACCCGGGGCGGTAACCCTCTTCTATACCAACCAGCAGAGCGCCCGGTTGATGTTCTATCATGATCATGCCTGGGGCATAACCCGTCTCAACGTGTATGTGGGTGGGGCTGCGCCCTATCTGATTCATGACCCGAAAGAACAGGAACTGATTGCCAATCAAATCATTCCCGGACCGGACGCCACGCTCCCTTTGGTTATCCAGGACAAAACCTTTGTTCCCTCGGATGCGCAGCTGATTGCCACCGACCCCCTGTGGGATAAAGACCGCTGGGGTGGTTTCGGTCAGCTTTGGGCACCGCATGTCTATGTGCCTGCACAGAATCCCGGCGATGCTTCGGGAGTCAACCAGTATGGACGATGGGCGTACGGCCCCTGGTTCTGGCCGCCGACCAGCAACATCGACTATCCGCCGATCCCTAACACCTATCATGATCCAACCTGTGATCCTGATGCGGGATGGTGCGAGCCGGAATTGATGCCGGGAACACCGTTTCAGTCAATGGGCATGGAATCTTTCCATGATACCCCGGTAGTCAACGGCACGGCGTACCCGACGGTCACGGTTGAACCGAAGGCCTACCGGATGCGCATCCTCAATGCGGCCAACGACCGTTCTTTCAACCTGTCGCTGTATCAGGCCGCGTCCGCGGTTGTCGATGCCGCCACCAACACTGTGGTGGTGACGCCATGTACTGATGCAATCCTGGAGGCACCTGTAGCTGCCGGAACAGTTCAGAACTGTACCGAGGTCGCCTTGAATCCAATCGAAGTCCAGGCCGCCCTGGCCGACCCGACCGTTTTCCCTGTGCCGGTTGCAGGGACTGAAGGGCCGAGCTGGATCCAAATCGGTTCCGAAGGTGGATTCCTGCCGGCACCGGTGGTCCTCCCACCGCAATTCACCACGTGGGTAAACGACCCGACTGTGTTCAACGCCGGCAATGTCGACCAGCACTCGCTACTGCTGGGACCTGCCGAGCGGGCGGACGTGATCGTCGATTTCTCGGCCTTCGCCGGTCAGACATTGATTCTCTACAACGACGCTCCGGCAGCTTTTCCGGCGCGTGATCCACGCTATGACTACTATACCGGCAACGGTGATTACACCGACACCGGAGGCGCACCGCCAACGATGGCAGGCTATGGCCCCAACACCCGGACCGTGATGCAGATCAAGGTTTCGGCCGGAACACCTGCTCCGTTCGACAAGACTCAGCTTGATGCAGCGTTTGCCCATCAGGTGGATCCCGTAACAAACAAACCGGCTGGTGTGTTTGAATCGGCACAAAACCCGATCATAGTCGGCCAGGGTGCGTACAACTCGGCCTATGGCACTACTTTTACCGGCAGTACCGGTTTGGTGCAGATCTATGACGAGAAATTGGCTTTTAACACCCTGCTGGGTAATACCCTTACTATTCCTCTGCAACGCAAGGCCATCCAGGATGAAATGGGTGAGGCTTTCGAGAAGGAATATGGCCGCATGAGCGGTAACCTCGGTCTGGAAGTGCCTAATGCCCAGGCCGGGCAGCAGCAAAACCTTATTTTGTATCCTTTTGTCAATCCGGCAAGCGAGATTGTGCGACCCATTGCTTTGCCGCCAGGCGTTGAGGTGAGCCCCATCACCTCGGCAGACGACGGCACCCAGATCTGGAAGATCACCCACAACGGTGTCGATACCCACCCCATCCATTTCCATCTGTTTGATGTGCAGGTGCTGAACCGGGTCGGCTGGGACGGCATAATCCGCAAGCCCGATCTCAATGAGTTGGGCTGGAAGGAGACGGTCCGGATCAGTCCCTTGGAGGACACCATCGTGGCCCTGCGGCCGATCCTGCCCAAGCTGCCTTTCGGTCTGCCTGACAGCATCAGACTGTTGAACCCGGCCATGCCGGAAGGTTCGACAGAAGTATTCAACAACACCGACGCATTCGGTAATCCCATTACACCGGCGATTACCAATGTCATGACCAACTTCGAATGGGAATATGTGTGGCATTGCCACATCCTCAGCCATGAGGAGATGGACATGATGCGGCCGATCAGCGCCCAGGTGGACCCTAACATCGCCTATCCGCCGGCCGTTAGCTACAAGCTGAACGTAAATGGAACGGTGACGCTCACCTGGCTCGATGGTACGCCGGTAACGTATGACAGCACGCTTACTTGGGGCAGTATGTCGAACGAGATCGGGTATTATGTCGAACGGGCGACAGTCGCCAAAAACGGCAAAATTGGTACGTATGCCAGAATAGGGGACACGCTGGCCAACCAGCTCTCCTTTACCGATGCAACCGCGGTGAGCGGGACGAATTACCGCTACCGCGTCGTTGCCTATAATGCTGCCGGCGACACCGTTTCACCCCCTGTCGGTGGCCCTTCGGTGACTTCGCCCGCTTTGCCCAGCAATGTCACGGCTGCTATGGTTAACGGGCCGCAGATAAACCTGACCTGGCGGGATAACGCAACCAACGAGGACTTTTTCCTGGTTGAGCGGTCGGTGAACGGTGGGGCCTTTGTCTTGATCGCCCAGGTACCGGCCCGGAACAACACCGGGAATACGTCGTATGTCGATACGCTGGTCAGTTCCGACCGTTCGTATCAGTACCGGGTGGCAGCGGTGAATGCGGGGAATATAGGCACCTTTATTCCTCCCGCGATTGGCACGTATGCGGTGTCCAACACGGTGATTTCGGCTGCGCTGCCGGCCGCGCCCTCGAACCTGGCTGGGACCGTCGTAACCAAGGGCAAGAAGGCCGATGTCACCCTGACGTGGACCGATAATGCCAACAACGAAACCGGTTTTACCATTGACCGGGCGACCAATGCCTCCTTTACCGTCGGCTTGAACACCAGTACCGTGGCAGCGAACACCACCACGGTCACCCAAACCGGTCTGTACCGAGGCGTTACCTACTTCTTCCGTATCCGGGCGTACAACACCGGTGGCGCGTCGACCTGGTCGAACGTGTTCAGTATTGTCACTCCGTAACACCAACCTGCCGCAGAAAACCGAGGGAGGGGCTCCCCTCCCTCGGCATCTTTTTTTTCAAAAACAGTGTGCTTGTCTCCACTCAAATGATCAACTGGCGGTTTTGAGAGAGCTATCGTCTCTACGTGTCGTGCGACAAAAGAGTTACCATGCCGGGCATGGTAAAATTAGTGTTGAGATTTAACAGAGCAGGAGATACACATAACAACGATGCTGCTCATGTAACTATGCTGAAGTAATAAGAAACGTTCCGGAATCAGCACGCATCTTCCCCTGTTCGGTAAGCATGGAGGAAGTTCTTTTTTATCTTCTCAACGGCCGGTCGCAATTATGAAGAAGTCCTTGTACGTCATTTCGCTCCTGATTTTACTTGCCGTTTTCTTTGTGGCAGGGATCAGATTCAACCAGCGTGGTGCCGGTCAAAACTCGAGCGGTGCCACCGCTCGGCAAATTCTGCATTATGTGGACCCCATGAATCCCGGGCACATTACCAAGGAGCCCGGGATCGCCCCCTGCGGCATGCCGATGGAACCGGTGTACGCGGATGACAATGCTTTAGGCGGTTCGAGTATATCCGCACAAGCAAACGTCCCCGGCATGGTCGCTATCAATGGGCAGAAACAACAACTCATCGGGGTGCAGCTCGGTGAGGTCACCAAGGCACCGGAAACTTCCACAATCCGGGCACTCGGCCGCATCGTCCCTGATGAGAACCGTGTGTATGCCCTGATAGCGCCCACGGACGGCTGGCTGGAAGCGATCAATGAGAGCACGACAGGCAGCATGGTGGACAAAGACCAACTCCTGGTCCAGATCAAGATCTACAACTACGATTTTTATTCCTGGCAGCAGCGATTTCTCACCGAACTCGGATATACCAACAGGGTCAACCTGACCGCATCGCCCCTTTCCAAAAAGGACCAACCCCGAAGGCGGGTGTCCACAGGAGCAGGGTATCAGGCCGGATTGCCTATTCCTGAATCTGAAATCCGTATGATAAATCGAAATGTCGCTATCTCGCAACTGGCCGAAAAAAAAGGGCATTCGTCCATGCCCGGCACCATGGATTCCGGAGCAACTGTGTCCTCCGGATCTCCGCATCATGGAGGAATGACTTCGGCGGCAACGGAAAAGACGGTTGGCCAAACCGCAATGGATCATTCACAGCATATGGGGAACATGCCCGCGCAAAACGGTGAGCGACTCGATGCCGACCGCGAGAGCAACTACTATTATTCCAGCAAGGGACGACTGGAACTGCTCGATTTTGGTCTTGAAGAAAAGCAGTTGGACAAGCTTGAGGGAAACGGAGTGTACATTCCCCATGTGGATATACGTTCGCCGGTAAAAGGCTATGTGCTGGAACGTAAGGTCGGCCCGCTGCAGAAGATCGAGCGAGGGGTTGAGTGCTTCAGAATCGCCGACCTCGACCAGGTCTGGGTTGAAGCGGACATCTACGATATCGAGGCCGGATACATCCAGCCGGGAATGCAGGCACGAATCTCCCTGCCTGGGCAGCCGGCACATTTCATGGCAACCGTCAGCCAGGTGCCGCCGCGGTTCGATGCGGTGTCACGCTCCTTGAAAGTGCGCCTGGAAATGGATAATCCCGATTATCTGTTCCGTCCCGAGATGTTCGTTGATGTCGAATTTCTCGTTCCCTTGCCTGAATCAGTCTCCGTGCCGTCGAGCGCGGTGATCGATTCAGGGATGCGAAAGACCGTGTATGTGGTCAAGGAAGAGGGGCTTTTCGAGCCCCGTTCGGTGGCGACCGGCTGGCAGGCGAACAACCGGGTCGAGATTGTCGAAGGGTTGCAACCCGGTGAGAAGATCGTGGTATCCGGCAATTTTCTTATTGATTCGGAAAGCCGCATGAAACTGGCGACTGCGAAGCTGATGGAGGACAAGGCGGCTCCTGTCCTTGACGGACAGAAGCCCTTGGTCTCCCCGCCGCCTCAGCCGCAAACAATACCGTCCACTGTCAAGAAAGCAGCGGTTGAGGAAAAGCCCAAAGACCTGGTCTGTGGCATGACCGTCAATCCGGACCACGCCATGGATGCCGGGCTGACCGTCGAGTTGGAGGGAACAGCGTATTATTTTTGCAGTGAGGACTGCAAGGAGCAATTCAAACAGAATCCGCTTCGTTATCTGGCTGAAAAGGCAGATACGCAGGCGCCGGCAAATGCCCCTGGCCATGGCGAGCACCCCCATGATTAATCGAATCGTCGATTTTTCGGTCGAACATCGATTCCTCGTAATTTTCCTGGTGGCCGCAGCCTGTGTTGCCGGGTGGTGGTCGATGCAGCGTCTGACCCTGGACGCCATCCCCGATCTCAGCGATACCCAGGTGATTATCTATTCCCGCTGGGACCGCAGCCCGGACATCATCGAAGACCAGGTAACCTATCCCATTGTCAGCGCCATGCTGGGAGCACCGAAGGTTAAGGCCGTGCGGGGATTTTCCGATTTCGGCTACTCCTATGTGTATGTGATCTTCGAAGAAGGCACCGATATCTACTGGGCTCGCTCGCGCACTCTGGAATATCTTTCCGGCGTCCTTCCCGGATTGCCGCAGGGGGTGAAAACCGAGTTGGGCCCTGACGCCACCGGTTTGGGCTGGATTTTTCAGTATGCCCTGGTGGATACGTCCGGCAAGCACAATCTGGCGGACCTCCGTGCCTGCCAGGATTGGTATTTGCGGTACCATCTCAAGGCCGTACCCGGTGTGGCCGAGGTCGCGCCCATCGGCGGATTCAGCAAGCAGTATCAGGTGAATGTCGATCCTAATCGTTTGCAGGCCTACGGACTGTCCATCAGCAATGTGGTGGATGCGGTGCGCGGCGGCAACATTGAAGTGGGCGGCCGGCTGATCGAGTTCGGCGGTACCGAGTATATGGTACGGGGGCGCGGCTATGCGAAATCTCTTGCCGATTTCGAAAACATCCTGCTCGCCACCAGCGAGAAAGGTGATCCCATCCGGGTCAAGGATATCGGCAGGGTCGAATTGGGGTCTGACCTGCGCCGGGGTGTTGCTGACCTGGACGGCACTGGAGAAGTGGTCTCGGGCATCGTGGTAATGCGGCAAGGACAAAACGCCCTCGATGTGATCGAGGGCGTCAAGGAGAAGCTCAAGCAGATTGCGCCCGGCCTGCCGGAAGGGGTGGCCGTTGTACCGGTCTACGATCGTTCGGAACTGATTCTGCGCGCCATCGCCAACCTGAGGACCACCCTGATCGAGGTGGTGGTCACCGTTTCCCTGGTGATCCTTCTTTTTCTCTGGCATATCCCCAGTGCTCTTATCCCCATGATCACCATTCCGGTGGCGGTGCTGCTCGCTTTTATTCCTTTTCGCTGGATGGGATTAAGCGCCAATATCATGTCGCTCGGCGGCATTGCCATTGCCATCGGCGCCATGGTCGATGCTGCCATCGTGGTGGTTGAGCAGACCCATAAAAAACTGGAGGAATGGGAACAGAACGGCCGCAAGGAGGATTATCGGGCCGTGGTTGTCCATGCGGTGAAGCAGGTGGCCGGGCCCAGTTTCTTCTCCTTGCTGGTGATCGCCGTCTCTTTTCTGCCGGTGCTGACCCTTGAGGCGCAGGAGGGGCGCCTGTTCAAGCCTCTGGCCTACACCAAAAACCTTTCCATGATCGTGGCGGCATTTCTGGCGATCACGCTCGATCCGGCCCTGCGGTTGACCTTCACCCATCTGCGAAATTTTGCATTCCGGCCACGCTGGCTGTGCCGGGGCATCAATGCCGTGGTTGTGGGGACGATCCATTCGGAAGAGAAACACCCAATCAGCCGTGGTTTGATCGCCCTCTATCGGCCGGTGGCGGAATGGTCTCTGCGCCGCAAAGGGGTGGTGTTCGGTATGGCTCTTGCCTTGATGGTGGCCACAATTCCGATTTTTTTCAAGCTGGGTTCGGAATTTATGCCCGCGCTGGATGAGGGCTCGCTGCTCTATATGCCCTCGACCATGCCGGGGATTTCCATTGGAGAGGCCCAGCAATTGCTCCAGGCCACAGATCGTATTATTAAACAGTTCCCCGAGGTGGAGCGCGTTCTGGGAAAAGCGGGACGTGCTGAAACCTCCACCGATCCGGCCCCTTTGTCGATGATGGAAACCGTCATCATCCTCCGCCCCAAGGAACAGTGGCGCTCCGTTGATACCTGGTATTCCGATTGGGCGCCCGGCTGGATGAAGCCGTTTCTGCGTCGCTTCAGTCCTGACCACATTTCTCAGGAGGAACTGATCGACCAGATGAACGAAGCCCTTCGCCTGCCCGGGCTTGTCAATGGCTGGACCATGCCGATCAAGGGACGGATCGACATGCTCACCACCGGCATCCGCACGCCGATCGGTTTGAAGATATCAGGAGACGACCTGGCTGTCATCGAAGGGATCGGGTCCAGAGTCGAGGCCCTCCTGCCCGCAATCAAGGGGACCCGAAGCGCCTTTGCCGAACGTACCGGCAGCGGTTATTTTCTTGATTTTACATGGAACCGTGAGCAATTGGCCTTTGCCGGCCTGACCATGGAGCAGGCCCAGGCCGCGGTGCAGAATGCCATCGGCGGTGAAATTGTCACCACCACGGTGGAGGGGCGGGAGCGTTACGCGGTCAATGTCCGCTACATGCGCGATTTCCGTCAGGACCTGCCGGCGCTGCGCCGTGTCCTCGTGAGCGGTGAGAACGGACAAACCCAGATCCCCGTCGGGCAGCTGGCCGAAATCGAGGTCACTACTGGTCCGGCCATGATTCGCAACGAGGATGGCCTGTTGACCGGTTATGTGTATGTGGACCTGGCGGGAAGAGACCCGCGCAGCTACATCGAAGAGGCGAACCGGCTGATACGGGACAAGGTGCCGCTGCCGCCCGGTTACGCCGTTTCCTGGAGCGGCCAATATGAGGCAATGGAGCGGGTGCGGGAGCGCCTGAAGATGGTGCTGCCTCTTACCGTTTTTCTGATTTTTCTCCTGCTCTATCTGAACACCCGCTCGCTGACCAAAACCTGCATCGTTTTATTGGCCGTACCGTTCTCCGCCATCGGGGCGGTGTGGCTGCTCTATCTGCTCGGGTATAACATGAGCATGGCCGTCTGGGTGGGCTTGATCGCCTTGCTCGGAGTCGATGCCGAAACCGGCGTTTTCATGCTGCTTTATCTGGATATCGCCTATGAACAGGCGAAAAAAGAGGGTCGGTTGCGCAATCTGACGGATCTTCGTGCCGCTGTCCTGCAAGGGGCGGTGACCCGGTTGCGACCGAAACTGATGACCACGGCCACCCTTTTTCTCGGCCTGATCCCGATCATGTGGTCCATCGGTACCGGTGCCGATGTGATGAAGCGGATCGCTGCTCCCCTGATCGGGGGCGTTTTCACCTCTTTTTTACTCGAACTGCTGGTATATCCGGCCATCTTCGAAATGTGGAAATGGCATGGCGAGGTGAAAAAGGTGAACACTGTTTGAAGTTTTCAAGTCAATCCTTGCAGGGACAGGGTCTCGCCTGCAGGCAACCCTTTGAAAGGGAAACACACGAGTGCAGGGGAACAACGTATTATTAACTCAAGGGAGCGTACCATGAGAAGAGGTCTTCTTTCTGCATTGTTCATGGCAGTATTGCTGTCCATTGCTGGTCTTGTCCTGGCCCAGGAAGATGTGCAAGTGGCGCCATCCTGTAAATATTGCGGCATGGACCGAACCAAATTCGCCCGCAGCAGAATGCTCGTGACCTATGATGACGGTTCCAAAGTGGGCACCTGCAGTATCCACTGTTTGGCCATCGATTTCGTTACCAATATCGATAAAACCCCGATGGTCATTGAGGTGGGAGATTTCTTCACGGGACGTCTTGTTGATGCAGAAAAGGCCTTTTGGGTCATTGGCGGCAATAAGCCCGCTGTCATGACCCACCAAGCTGAGTGGGCCTTTGCGAACAAAGTATATGCTGATAAATTTATCAGGGAGCACGGCGGCACCCTGGCAACCTTTGACGAGGCGATGAAGGCGGCTTACGAAAGCATGTATGTCGAAACCAAGATGATCCGGGAGAAGAGAAAAATGAAGAAGACGCATGAGGTTGAACAGAAGTAATTATTTCATTGCATAACATGCTGACAACAAACAAAAGGAGCGTACCATGAGAAAAGGAATTCTGTCCGCTGTATTGCTTGCATTCTTGCTGTCCTTTGTCGGAATGGCATTTGCGCAGGATGATGTGCACAATGCGCCGTCCTGCAAATATTGCGGCATGGACCGAGCTAAATTTGCCCACAGCAGGATGCTCGTGACCTATGATGACGGCACCAAGCTCGGGACCTGCAGCATCCACTGTCTGGCTACTGATCTTGCCGTCAATATCGATAAAACCCCTGTTGCTATCGAAGTGGGCGACTACAACAGCAAAAAGCTTATTGATGCGGAAAAGGCCTCTTGGGTCATTGACGGCAACAAGCCCGGAGTCATGACCAAACGGGCCAAATGGGCCTTTGCAACAAAAGAGGATGCGGAAAAATTTATCACAGAGAACGGCGGCACTCTGGCGACCTTTGATGAGGCGATGAAGGCAGCTTACGAAAGCATGTATGCCGATACCAAGATGATCCGGGAGAAACGAAAAATGAAAAAGATGAAGATGAATGGGGGCAAGCATCAATAAAACCGGCCATCATCTTTTCAGGAGGCGTCATGCATACCTTTCGTAGAATAGTAGGTTGTTGTTTTCTAGCCTTTGTCATGCTGCAGACCGGAGCAGGAGCGTCCGTCACCACTGCTCCGGTTACCGCCACTAAAACGGAAAAATGCCCGGTCTGCGGCATGTTTGTCGCCAGATATCCGGATTTTCTGGCCCAGATCATCTTTACCGATGATTCCCATGCCCTGTTTGACGGCGCCAAGGATTTGTTCAAGTATTTCTTTGCCGTAAAAAAATATAATGCGACGAAAGATCAATCTGACATCGCCTCGATTTATGTTACGGATTATTACAGCATGGAGCCGATAGACGGGCGTACTGCCTGGTATGTAATCGGCAGCGATGTCTTCGGACCCATGGGGCGGGAACTCATGCCGTTTCAGCATGAAGCGGACGCGAAAGCTTTTATGAAGGATCATTCCGGGAAAAAACTGCTTCGTTTTGATGAGGTGACTCCTGATATCATCAAAGGGTTGCAATGATTCTGCAGAGAAAATCAGATGTTTTTTTCTGTTCTCTCCTCTTGGGGGTGCTGCTGATTTGTCTCATGTTTGTGGATGCAGCCGTCAGTCAGCGCCTTGACTGGAAAAGCAGCCAGGAGCGGCGTGCGATCGTCAGGGTGCTGGCGTTGACGGATTTGTGCCTGTCCACCGAGGCACGATACACCCGTCATCCCAGCATGGCTGATCTGCACACCCCGTTTCAGGATCATCCGCTGGCTCTCGACCATTTCCCCTCCGGAGCCATTCTCGCACCACCGCCTCATCTTCAGCCGCAAAACCTTGGTGAGTAATGGGAGCCATTGAAAAGCAACGGCATATTCTCGACTTTACCCTCGCGACACTGGGGAGGAGAAAAGGGAAAAATATCGCCCTGATCGTCGTGTACACCTTTGTGATCTGCCTGATGGCGTCTGTTGTATTCTTTGCCGATGCACTGAAGCAAGAGGCCGCCCAGATACTTCAGGGTGCCCCGGAAATGACGGTGCAGCGACTGGTGGCCGGACGGCAGGATCTGATCCCCACCCACTATATCGATTCGATCAGAACGATCAGGGGGGTGCAATCGGTCGAGCCGCGCCTATGGGGATATTATTACGACGCCTTCAGTGGTGCCAACTACACGCTTATGGTGAATGCGGATTTAAACAACCATCCGGGATCAATCATTATCGGTGCCGGCGTAGCCAGGCGGAGTGAACCCGGCAAGCCCCCGCAGACCCTGCGCAAAAACGACCTCGTTCCCTTCAAGACGTACAGTGACACGGTTGTGACCTTGCAGGTGAAGGGGATCCTTCCGTCGGAGTCGGAGTTGGTTACCGCCGACCTGATCCTGGTATCGGAGGCTGATTTCAAAACGATATTTCCCATCCCCGCTGGCCTGGCCACGGATCTCGTGCTCAAGATCAGAAATGCCAAGGAGCTTGCCACCATCGCTGCGAAGATCACCCGGATCCATCCGGACAGCCGCCCTGTTCTGCGGGAGGATATTCTGCGAACCTATGCGGCGGTTTTCGATTGGCGGGGCGGGGTGATCCTGCTGATCCTGTCGGGTGGATTTTTCGCCTTTATCATCCTCGCCTGGGATAAGGCCACGGGGCTGAGCGCTGAGGAAAAACGGGAAATAGGGATCCTCAAGGCGATTGGCTGGGAAACCTCGGATATTCTGTTGATGAAATTCTGGGAAGGTACGGCAGTTTCTCTGACGGCATTTTTCCTGGGATTATTTCTTGCGTATCTGCATACTTTCTTGGCATCGCCTCTGTTGTTTGAGCCGGTGTTGAAAGGCTGGTCGGTCCTTTATCCCCACTTTCGGCTGACACCCCGTATCAATATCTATCAGATAGCGGTTCTGTTTTTTTTAACGGTTCTTCCGTACACTGTGGCCACCATTGTGCCGTCGTGGCGGTCTGCAACGATTGACCCGGATTCAGTGATGAGAATGTAACACCATGATCCGTCTTCAGAATATCCGAAAAATTTTTAACGCGGGCCAACCCAACGAATTTGTTGCCCTTGAAGGGGTGAATCTTTCCATCGGTTCCCAAGAGGCCACGGCACTGAAGGGGCCGAGCGGCTCTGGAAAAACTACATTATTAAGCCTGTTGGGATGCATGGCCAGGCCGACCGCGGGCAGGATCACTGTCAAGGGGAGGGAGATAACGAGTCTTCCCGAACGGTTCCTCACCGAAATCAGACGGGAGACCTTCGGGATTATCTTTCAACAGTTCAATCTCATCAAGGGGATCACGGCTCTGGAAAATGTGATGATTCCTGCCTATCCCAAGGGTGAAAAGCACGCCTCTCTGAAAAGACGCGCCATGGATCTGCTCGATTTGCTCAATATCGCAGGCAAGGCGTCGGCAAAGGTGGAGTGGTTATCCGGCGGCGAGGCACAGCGTACCGCCATTGCCAGAGCGCTGATCAACAACCCTTCCATTATCATTGCCGACGAACCGACCGCCCACCTGGATACAACCCTTTCCAGGGAATTCATGGAAATTATGCGGCAGCTTAAAAAAGAGGGAAAAACTCTTCTCATTGCCAGTCATGACCCGATTGCCTACGAGTCGGATGTTATTGATCGGATCATCGAGATGCGAGATGGGACGATTGTGCCCCCGGCGGATGGTTCATGATCTTTCATTCCGGCATTCTCGCCTTGCTTCTCGGTTCAGGCCTTACTGGGGGCATGCTGGGGTATTCGGCATACCAAGGGATTCGAATCATCCGCCAGTGGGATATCAGCAGCGGCAGTGAGCGGCAACTGGAACTGGAGCGGCGAACCTACCTCGTTTCGACAGTCATGAGTTATGCCCTGGTGTTTCAGCTCCTTTCTCTGTTTCTGTTTATTTACACAGCCGACACACTCAGTTCTCTATTCATTGGTGCCATGTGCGCGGCGGGCAGTCTCCAGGTCAATGGCTTTGGCTACCCGTCCCTGCTGTTGAAGATCGTCAGTTGCCTGCTTGCGGGTCTGTGGCTCATCGTCAATGCTGCCGACAACAAAGCCTATGATTATCCGTTACTGCGAACGAAATACTGGCTGCTGCTTTTTATCGCACCCGTGCTGTTTATTGAGACCACAGTTCAGGCGATGTATCTTCTAGGGTTGAGGCCGGATATCATTACATCCTGTTGCAGCATACTTTTCAGCACGGACGCCAATACGCTCATGTCCGATCTTCTTGTCCTTCCCCCCTGGCCGTCACAAATAGTTTTCTTTTCCAGCGCGTTGCTCACAATGGCACTCGGATTGTTTGTCTATCTGAAAACAAGGGGCGCTGTCTTGTATGCAACCGTATCGCTGCTCCATTGCGCTATCTCCATTACGGCATTGATTTCGTTCATCGGTATTTACATCTATGAACTCCCCACCCACCACTGCCCCTTTTGCATTCTGCATCAAGAGTACGGATACATCGGCTATTTTTTGTATGCAGCACTCCTGGTGGGCGCCATCACAGGAATCGGCACCGGCGTCATCAACCCCTTCCGTACAATCCCCAGTCTCCACGATGCTGTACCGCGTATGCAGAAAAAACTGGCTCGAATTTCGCTCATCGCGACCCTGGCGTTTGTATTGATGACCGGATGGAGCATTCTGTTTTCCAACCTGACCTTGAAGGCCTATTAACACCCCTGCCAGGACTGATCGATGCCCTGCAATGGCATTGGCCTTGCCGGTTTTAGCGGTAAAAAAAGAGCTGGTCCACCCCGCGGATCAGCTCTTTTTTTATTCGCATCCTGGCCCGCAAGTGCAACGGTTCGTTCAACGGGTAGAACGTATGAGCAGTGCTGTGTTGCGCAATGCCACCGAGGAACTCCAGGCTTTTCCTTCTCCGGAACGACCCCTCAATATTGAGTTGTAGCTCCTGCTTTATTTTTTCTGTCATCACGTTGTCGTAGCAAGCAGCCGGGTTGCCCAAGTTGTGTGCCACACACAGTGTGGTATTTAGCGGGGAGTGTGGCTCAAGTATTGCAGCGCCACAGGGTGGTTATACGGGTATCTGTGGCCTAGGGCACAGAAAAGGAAGGAATACTTGCAATTGAGGAGAAGTCGTATGAGAATCGCTGTCATTGGACTGGTCATCGTTATCCTGTCGGCCGGCAGCAGCCACGCAGCAGGACGGTCAATGACCCTGTCGTCAACGCCAACGGAGGTTACCGCCGGATCCTCCGTACATCTCGAGTGTACCGCGACCGGCGATTGGCAGCGGTCCTTACGCTCGGCCCAAATCAGTATCGAGAATTCCAGCGGCATTCGTCAGGTTGCAGGCGAGGTTATGGAAATCAACGGGTATGTCGCCAGTTACGACTATGCGGTTGCGAATGACGCATCTGTCGGCAATTGGACGTATAGCTGTGAAATCCGTGACCGCAGGGCCAGGGTGACAGGTTCCGGCACCTTCGTTGTCGCCAAATCACCTACAGGCACTCCACCTGCAGATTTTCCGCCGGATGTGGCCCTTGTCGACGGCCCCATCCCGGCCCACAACACCATTACCACGTATGAAGGCGCGGTTACCTGTATCCGTTGCCATGCCAAGGAAGCCACGGAAATGTTGAACAGCCTGCACGCGCAATGGAAGGCGCCCACGCCGGAGTTGACCAATACCAAGGGCGAAGAGCTCGGCAAGGCGGCGGGCGGCATCAATACCTTCTGTACCTACGC
>JBFJXW010000061.1:0-18193 GCA_041622895.1 Desulfobulbus sp.
GCGAACCGGTATCTACACCAGCAGGGATTCGAATGCTAACTTTCTTGTTTCGATTGATCAGCCCCTCCCCCTGGCAGTCTGCACACGGATCCGTGATAATCTGGCCGGAACCATGACATTGCGGACAAGTAGTGCTTACCTGAAAAAATCCCTGGGAACGGACGACTTGGCCGCGTCCCTGACAACTCGGACACATCTGCGGTTTATAACCGGGTCGCGCGCCTGAACCGTCACAGGTCAGGCATGTTTCTTTCTTCGTAATATCAACCTGCCGGTTGACGCCATGCACCGCTTCCATAAAAGAAATACGGATATCATAACGCAAATCTTCGCCCTGCACCGGCGCATTGGGATCATGGCGTCTACCACGTCCACCTCCGCCAAAACCGAATATATCCCCAAATATATCGTTAATGTGAGAGAAGATATCCTCACTGTTCCCCGGACCGCTGTACCCACTGTTACGCAAGCCTTCCTTACCGTAGGTATCGTAAATCCGTCGTTTCTGAAGATCACTAAGCACTTCATACGCTTCAGCGGCTTCCTTGAACTTTGCTTCAGCTTCGGCGTCTCCCTGATTCCGGTCAGGGTGGTACTTCATAGCTTGTTTGCGGTAGGCCTTTTTTATGGCTTCAGCCGATGCGTCCTTTTTTACTCCGAGAATTTCGTAATAACTGGTGCTCATAATCCGTTACAACCCGTTTTTGCTATTCTTCAACGCTGTTCTCTTCGCCCACCGTTTCAGCAGCTTTTTCATTTTTGCGTTGTTTGGCAAGCTCGTGAATATTATCAAACGTGACTTTACCTGCGGCGATTTCGCGCAAGGTCATAACAATTTCCTTGTTCTTACCGGCAACGAGAAAAGGTTCCCCTTTGCGGTGCTGCCGAATCCGTTCAACTGCCAGATGGATCAGGGAAAACCGGTTATCGTCACCTACCGTTTCCAGGCAATCTTCTACTGTAATACGAGCCATACTGTCTGCCTCCATGGAATAAAAATCCCGGAGCAAACTTCCTCCGGGAGTATAAAAACTTGGTTCCGCTTCATCGGCCCTATAAAAACCTTGAAAATTTCGGCCAGATGGGAATCGATTATTTAGTAATCATTATTCGAGATTTAACAAGGGTTTCTCTATAAGTGCCCTTGTAATGTTTATCCAGCAAAGGGGTTGCGCAGCAGCAGGGTTTCTTCCCGATCAGGTCCGACAGAGACAATTGCTGGCGATACGCCGGTGAGGTCCTCGATTCGTCGCAGATAGGCTTTGGCCTTATCGGGTAGATCGTCATAAGAGCGCACCCCGGTAATTTCGGTATCCCAGCCATCCATTTCTTCGTAGACAGGCTGAGCCAATCGGGCTTTACGAATGTTTTCCGGCATATAATCATAAGGAACGCCATCCACCTGATACCTGGTAGCAATTTGCAATTTTTGCAACCCGGAAAGCACATCAAGCTTGGTCACGGCGAATCCGGTCAATCCATTCAGGCGGACGGCATCATTGGCAACTACGGCGTCAAACCAGCCGCATCGGCGACGGCGGCCGGTGGTCGCTCCGTATTCATGCCCCTTCTGCTGTAGAATATCACCGATAGCATCTCCTTCCGGCAACTCCGTAGGGAAAGGACCTTCACCGACCCTGGTAGTGTACGCTTTGAGGATACCGATGACCTCGTCAATATGGCTGGGACCAAAACCTGAACCGATGCAGGCATTACCAGCGATGGTATTGGATGAGGTCACAAAGGGGTAGGTCCCATGATCGATATCTAATTGTGTGCCCTGCGCCCCTTCAAAGAGAATATTTTTTCCGTTTTTCCGGGCCTGATCAAGCACCACCGATACATTGTTAATATACGGGGATAATTGTTGGGCAAAACGCTCAAACTGATCGACAATGGAAGTAAAATCAATCGGCTCTGCTCCAAACTGCCGGGTAAGTATAAAATTTTTCTCTTCCACTGCCGCCTGGAGTTTATCTTTGAACAATGCGGGGTCGAGCAGGTCACCGACCTTCATGCCAACACGACCGACTTTGTCCATGTAGCAGGGACCGATGCCCCGGCCGGTTGTGCCAATCTTTTTCTCCTTAGACAGCGATGCCTCTCGGGCGCAGTCGAGACTCTGGTGATAGGGCATGATCAGATGCGCATTGCTACTGATCAGAAGTCTGTTTGGAGTAACGGCGAGTCCTTTTTCAGCAAGGCCAGCAATTTCTTTGAGAAGAACGCCGGGATCGATAATTACTCCATTACCGATAACACACGTTTTATCCTCATAAAGAATACCTGAAGGGATGATGTGGAAAATATATTTCAGGCCGTTAACAACTAAGGTATGACCAGCATTATTGCCGCCCTGAAAACGAACAACATAGTCGGCATATTGCGTCAACAGATCAACAATCTTGCCTTTACCCTCATCACCCCACTGGGTGCCGACCACTACAACACTGGCCATGACTTCTCCCGAATTTTAAAACAGTATCGCGGATTAAACTCCGCCTTTACCCACGGACAATACCAATCCTAACGCTCAACCTCGCAAAGGTAGCAGAATATGATCGAAAAGTCAAACAGGAGGAAACCGATACCCAAAAGGGTTACCGAACACGACAACCTATGAATTGCGGGACACATACGCTCTAGTCTTTACGCAACACAACCAACGATTTGGAAGGGATACGCTCCATATCCACTCTACGTGCCCGCTGCCGCGGGACGACGACCTTCAGGCACACCGACACAATTTCTCCTTCACGGGCAGAACTCCCTGTTGTTAGGTTGTTGCACAGGTGCCAAATGATGCGGTAGCACCTGGTTGCCAACTCATGATCGTTGGGCTCACCCATGGAAAAGAAAAAACAATGACACTTTAAACCAACGTCACCCTCTTGGAGGCTATAATATATGGGCAGCACACTGGATTCTTCCACCATTCTGAATAAAAATTACATTCAATACGTACCCCCAAAACAGCAGAGGAGTCCTTGCAAGCAAAAGAAAGGCTTTCCTTCACACAATCAGGGGTCGTGCCTGCCTTCCCGTGGTTTTTCTGTTGCACCTCGCCTCCTGTCTGCCTTATGTATTAAAAAGACACAATTCGTTTTTCTTATTCCTTTTTCGTGATGCACATTTCCATGCCGATAAGTTCTTTTTCAAAACGAATGCAGCGTGAATACAGAACGGTAGAGTTGATGATTCGGCGATTCTGTAAAGATCAGCACAGGAGTTCTGAAGAAACACTCTGCAGTGAATGTCAGGCACTCCTTTCTTACGCCCACCATCGATTGCAGCACTGCCCTTTCCAGGAACACAAAAGCACCTGCGGCAACTGTTCCGTCCATTGTTATGCGCCATCAATGCGAAAGAAAATCCAGCAAGTCATGCGCCATGCCGGACCGCGCATGCTCCTGTCCCATCCTCTCCTGGCGTTCAGACACATGCTCGACAGCCGGCGCAAACCACGCCTCAAAGACTAATCACAGTCGCTTGACACCACTGTCCAAATCCCGTAAAGTTGGTGCCTTGCACCGGCCTCAGCGCAGTACGCCATTGTATGCCGTCCCTTCCTAAAATTTTTCCTGGTAATTGCTCATGTTTGGAATAGGCCTCCCGGAAATGATCGTTATTTTTGCCGTTGCACTGATCGTCGTCGGTCCCGATAAACTGCCCGGTCTTGCCCGCTCCCTTGCCAAGGGATTGATGGAAATGAAAAACACACTCAATCAAGTCAAGGAGGGACTTACCCAGGAAAACGAGGATCTCGATTCCGTGAAAAAAGATTTGCGGAAAACAGCAGAAGAACTGAAAGAAAAAATGATTGATGCGGATCCCTCTGCCTGGAAGGTAGCCGATCCCGTAAAGAAAAAAACAGACTCGGATATCATCGATTTGCACCCCGTGGCCCAATCGGCCGATACAAAAACACCGCTTGTCGAAGAAGGCACGGAAACCGCAGACACTGACACCAAACCGGAGGCACGCATCGAACAAACCGGCGAGTCTCCACAGGAAACACCACAGGCCGTGCCGCCGGAAAAACAGCATGATTGAGGCACTTGAGCAGTTTCGACCGCACCAGGAAGAGTTGCGCAGGCGACTGATCCACTCTTTCCTGGCTATTGTCCTTACAAGTAGCATCGCCTACCTGTTTAAAGATCATATCGCTGCCTGGTGCATGAAACCCCTCTATCTCGCCTACCCGCAACTGGGCAAACTGGTCTACACCAAACTGACCGAGGCCTTTATCAGCTATATTAAACTGTCCTTTCTGGTTGGGATTATCACCAGTTTTCCTTTTATTCTCTACCAATTATGGCTGTTTATCTCTCCCGGCCTGCTTGATCATGAAAAGCAGTTGATTCGTCGAATCGTTCTCTGGGCAACGCTGTTGTTTGCCGGCGGTGCGGTGTTTGCGTTCTTCGTCGTACTGCCGAGAATACTACATTATTTCATGAGTTATGCATCCCCCAGCCTGATACCGATGCTCAAGCTAGGGCTCTACCTGACGTTTACCGCCCGCATGATCCTGGCCTTCGGCATAGCTTTCGAAATACCCTTTCTTATGGTCATGGCTACCCGCACCGGTCTACTCAAGCGCGATCATTTTAGAAAAAAACGTACCTATTTTTATATCGCCATCGTCGTGCTCTCCTTCCTCTTGACCACAGGAGAACCCACCTCGACTATCCTGCTTTCTTTTCCGCTCTTTGCCCTCTATGAAGCCGGTATCTGGGCCAGCAAAGTTTTTGGCGGTAAAAAGGCGTCGCCCCCTCAGAGCACGTCTTCAACTCAATAACACTTTTTCTCCTCTTCTACAGCACCTGCCGATCACAGGCAGCTTGTGATAATTGACCAGCCCATGGATGTACATGCCATAATTCCTTCATCCGGCCATCGACGCCAACTCATTGGCTGGCTCACTGTTTTAGGCTCAGGGCTCTGTTTCTACCTGGCCACCGCCATTATTAGCTGGGCACGACCCTATGTGACCATCTCTGCCCCGTTTTACGTCTTTGCCCGTTTTCTCCTTGGTTTCGTCATTGTTTGCCTGACCATGGTGATCAAACGTCAGAGGCCACGATGCAACCAATTCCATTACCTCGCCGGCCGAACCGTAACCAATGCGGCGGCTGTTTTCTGTTTTTACCAGGCGGTTGATGTCACCACGGTTGCCAACGCCAATATTCTCAACATGACCTACCCCCTGTTCGTCGCGCTCTTTTCCTGGTTCATGATCCGGACCCAGCGAGATGGGTGGGCTCTTGGTGTGGTCTTGATAGCCACCATCGGTATCTGGTTGATCTTATCACCGGACGATACAACAATGGGGTTAAACGATTACTGGGGTCTGCTATCTGGATTTTTTGCAGGTTTCTCCATTATCTATCTGAATTTAAGTAGACAGCATCACGACTCGCAAACCATTCTCTTCTACATGTTCGGTGCAGGAGCATTATTAATGCTCCCTTTTTTGCAAAATTCCCTGTTTTGGCCCAACAGGACGGAACTGTTTTTTCTCCTGAGCTGTTCTGTTGCCGGGGTACTCGGTCAATACCTGTTGACTTTCGGTTTTTTGTATGTGACCGCGGTCGAGGGAGCGGTAATTTCTTCCAGCCGTATTCTGGTTGCCGCTCTTCTGGGCCCCCTGCTGGTTGCCGACCCTTCACTCAGCGCCTCTGGTTGGTTGGGCGCTGTGCTCATCTTTAGCGCCAATATCGTTCTGGCGATTCGGAAACATCCAATGGCGCCTGTTCCCTTGAAATAACGAGGAAAACTCCTCTTCTTATTCTAGGCGTAAACGCAAGTTAGTCACAATCATCCTCTCGTACCTTTTCCTCTTGACTTACCCAATCCATTTCCAGATAATTTATTCATTGTACAAGACAACCCTTTGGAATAATTCTTAGTTATACATTAATACCCTTTGCATCGGACTATCGATCAAGCAAAAGCAATGTCTTTTTTACTGTTTCTACCTGGGTGGAAACAGTTTAATTTTTCCTACAGGAGCTATACGGTGAATAATTTCAGATTGGGAATCAAACTGGTTGGCGGTTTTGTCATGACTGCCCTCATCATTCTGGTGGTGGGCTTGCTGTCCATAGTACAGCAGGACAAACTCCAGCATGAGGTGGAACAACTTGGCAATGCAACCATTCCCGCATTAGAGAGTATTCTGATCGTGAAAAGCCAGGCGGCCTCCATCGCCGCATTGATGCGTACCCTGCTTACCCCTTACGCGACCATCGAACAGCGCAATTTTTCCCACGAGCAGTTGCTTGAATCAAGAAAGATATATGGCGCGGCCAAAGAGCAATTTATGACTTTGCCGCTGGCCAAGCATGTCGAGCCCGAATGGCAGGATTTCACCACCAATATCACCAAATGGGTAGGCGTTAACAATCAGGCGGTCGAACTTTCCAAAGAGTTGATCGCCATGGATATGACCAAACCCGACCTCATGAAACAGCACATGGCTGATTTCGAGATCGCCCACAATGCCTTGCTGGCCAAAGTAGGAAGACTGTTGCTCTCCGGTGCGCCCTTTGAAGGCGGCACGGATGACACCGCTTGCAGCCTGGGCAAATGGCTGGAGCACATGGATACTCGCAACCCCGAGATGGTGGCTCTGGCCAACCAACTCAAACCCGTCCACAGCCAACTGCACCTGTATACGAGCCAGATTAAAGCCATGGTGGCCAACGGCCAGACTGAAGCGGCCAAAGAACTCTTTGAAAATAAACTGCACACCACATCGGAGCAGGTCTTTGGTGCTGTTCACCAGATGACAACATACGCCAACATGGCCAATGAAAAATTCCTCAAAATGAATCAACTGCTGCTGGAGGCTGGAGCCGCCTATCAGACCAGCACCTTTGCCGCCATCGACAAGATGGTGGCGAAAGCTGAAGCAGGTGCTGCTGAAACAATCCAGACGGCAAAAACCAGTGCCCATCGCGGCCAGATGATAACCATTGTCTGCCTTGTAGTCGGGGTTCTCCTCGCTATCGTGCTTGGATTACTGTTGACACGTCTCATCACCAAACCCCTTTTCAAAGGGGTTGCTCTGGCCAAGGCCATGGCTGACGGCGACCTCACCAAGACCATGGATGTCAACCAGCAGGATGAAATCGGTGTTCTGGCTACATCACTCAACGAGATGGCCGGGAACCTGCGCCGCATGTTCGGCGATATCAGCAAAGGGGTAGGAAGCGTTGATGAAGCCTCGGTGCAATTGGCCGCCATTTCCAACCAGATGTCCGCAGGTGCTGAATCAACCGCAGGTCGTTCCGAACAAGTTGCCGCTGCCGCTGAACAAATGAGCGCTAATCAATCATCAATTGCAGCTGCCATGGAACAGGCCTCGGTCAATGTCAACATGGTCGCTGCAGCCACCGAGCAAATGAGCGCCACTATCAACGAAATCGCCCAAAATTCCAGTAAGGCCACAGAGATCACCGGTGAGGCCGTGAATCAGTCGCACCAAGCCTCTGAACGGGTACATGAACTGGGCAGGGCTGCCGACGAAATCAACAAGGTCACTGAAGCCATCACCGAAATTTCCGAACAAACCAACCTGCTGGCCCTCAACGCCACCATCGAGGCCGCCCGGGCTGGCGAGGCAGGCAAGGGCTTTGCCGTTGTCGCCAATGAAATCAAGGCACTGGCGAAACAAACAGCCGAGGCAACCCTGGATATAAAAAATAAAATCCAGGGCATTCAGCAGGCCACCGGCGTAACGGTGAAAGAAATCAATGAAATTAGTGCAGTCATTGCCGATGTCGATAAAATAGTCGCCACTATTGCCGTAGCGGTGGAAGAACAAACCGCCACCACCAAAGAAATCGCCCAGAATGTCCATCAAGCCTCCCTGGGAATCAATGAGGTCAACGAGAACGTGGCTCAGAGTTCGACCGTTTCTTCAGAGATCGCCTTGGATATTGCTGCGGTCAACGACAGTGCCAAAGAAATGAATAACGCCAGCAGTCAAGTTAAGATCAGTGCCGAGGAACTGTCCAAGGTTGCTGACAAACTCAAAGAAATGGTGACTCAATTCAAAATCTGAGCAAAAATTGCTCGCAAAAAAAGGGATGCGTACCACGTATGCATCCCTTTTTTTATCGACTTTTTTCCAGATAAAATACCTTGCACTCCAGTTCGCAATTCAAGAATGGTTGGGTTTAATTTCCTGTTTAAGCAGACAGCAGGATATTCGGTGTACCGGAGTGCCTTCCGGAGTGTAACTGATATTATCAGGCTGCAGCAACCGGTTCATCACACAACCTTCGGGTATATCCAAAGGAAAAAATCGATCTTCAACGAGGCCCTCGCGGTGCACGAGCCTGCCCTCTTCGATGCAGTAACTGTGAATGGGGTGGTCCTCGCAAAGCGGGCATTGGTAAACCCGGCCATTGGGAAAAATAAAAAAATTCTCGGCTACCATCCCTGCACACTGGAACAGCTCGTCGCGATCAAGATAGACCTTGGGATAGGTAACATGAATTCCGCGGCGAGCAGCCTCCTGGGCCACCGTCGGGACAATCGTCAGCCATTGCTCCGGATCGACCTGCCAGTTGACGGATACCGCAGACTTGGCGGCTGCCGGATTGCCGCGCAGACCAATAACCTGGATGAAAAACCGCCGCACCCCGAGCTCGACGAGCAGGGCGGGCATCCGATGCAACTCTTCAATATTCAGGCTGGATACCGTATAAATAAGACTGGTGGCAAACCCGCTGGCCACCGCTTTGCGGATATTGTCGGTACAGACCGCAAAAACCCCTTCGCCGCGGATGGAGTCATTGACCGCAGCATCCGGACCATCCAGGCTGAAGCTGAGGTAATCGAGCTCCCGGGGTGTCACTTTATTCAATAAATCATGAAACAGGTACCCGTTGGAATCAACTGTGACTGCATAGCGCATCGACTTTGCCGCCTTGATGATGGTACTCAAATCGGGATGCAAGGAGGGTTCGCCACCCAGCAAAATAAGGTTGGTCTGTTGTTCTGGACGGGCAAACAACTTCAGCCAAGAAAGTACGGTAGGCAGCGGCAGGGTCGCAGTCCCGTGCTGGGCAGGGTTGATGTAGCAATGACGGCAGGCAAGATTGCAGGCGGTCAGCAGGTGAAAAAAGACGTTGCGTTCTCCCGGCTGAAACCCCACCGTTCGAACAGTGTGCACGGTACTCATGGTTTCTATTCCTCCAGTGATTGCGCCAGGGTGTAACGGGCCAGCAAACTGTCTTGCCAGTACGTCCCGCTTTGGAAATATTGCTGAAAAAGGCTGAGACTCCGCTCGCGCAGCAATCGATCGACCAGCTGCACCCGCATCTGTGCATAAAGGGTATTGAGCATATACAGGGGCAGATTGGTACCACCGCCCATAACATCCTCGTAGGCCCAGACAAAACAACGTATACCGGAAAGCAGCATGGTGGAATAGCACATCAGGCAGGGTTCCAGAGTCGAATAGATCGTCAATCCGCTCGGATCAAGATCCGGCCGCTCAACAATCAAGCGCCGCAGGGTAAGAATCTCTGCATGATCCATTTCATTGCGGTTCGATTCGACACTGTTTTGCCGGCGCCCCGTGGCTACAATTTGTCCCTCTGCAACCATGACACATCCCACGGGAAACTCACCTTCATCCAGAGCCTGCCGCGCCTCTTCCAGTGCGGCTTCCATGAACTGTTCGTGCGCACTGATAGGCGCAATTCTATCCATTGAAAATTCCTCACATTTGTATGCAATAAACAGACAACTGCTTTTTGCTATACCACGCTGTCCGAGTGCTGTCAAAACTACATGGACCGGCCGAAGCGAAGAATATTTTTACCGATAACAATGCCGGTTTCGGGTTGTACCCAGTCATGGCTTTGGTCGGTAAAAGGCAGGTACACCAACTGATTGACCATGTCGGTTATCTGCGTCTGCGGCAGATACGGGTAAACAAGTCGAGGACTGGCGGTGGACGCCGCCAGTACAATTTTCATCGCCTGGCGCGCCTCAGAGGCCGGCAGGGTTACCGGAAACAGGTTCGGTACCACTTTTCCAGCTATCGGATTGATCCTCCACTGTCCCAGAGTGGCTTGCCGGCCAGCCTGGAGAAAAATTTTCGGTCGAAGTTTGATTGCCGGCACCCAGAAACTCATGACCTGTTCCCGCCACTCGGCACGAGGGATAAAAGGTTGATTGCTCCGCTCGACAAAATCGGCAAAGCTGTTTATCTCCAAACTCGGAATATGGGTGGATATCTTCCAGAACGGCAGATACACTTCCGTGGTAAGGTCGCCGGGAAGTATATACCACTCAACTTCGGTCAAGCCTTTCGAACCAAACGACCAGGCCGAATGACAATTGGAGCAGCCCATGACCTGGCAATCTCTGGCTCCATCGAGTCCAGCGCCGCAACGAGGGCAAAGAGTTGCAAGAAATCGTAACTGCCAGGCGTCGTTATACGCCCTGCCCCGTAGGGAATACCCGGCCATATTGGCAAGATCCGCAATGTGATTATTGGTCACCCCGTCAAACAGCGCGTCCTGCTTTGATACCAAAGGTAAATATATATAACTTATATTTTCTCCTATATAAGCGCGGTGCAAAAGATCGCGACCTGCTTGTGCGGTAAGGTTGCTGACAGCGGCCGCCTTTGCAACAATAGCACTGGCCTTAAGCGTCTGTGGCAGATAGCGGTTTTCGTTCCTCCGCTCAACCCGGCGCAACTGCATGGCCTGAGGCCGTACCCCCAACGATGGCGGCAGTCCAGGTACCGGATTGGCGGCCTGGGTAGTGTCGACCACCCGGTGACTGATCCCTTGACTGGTAACAAGAAAAATAGTGCCCTTGAAACGCAAGTAGGGTGTCAGCAGCACGTCTGCCGGTTGGGGTTGTCCATCGGGAAAGGGCAGGACATAACGAAACGGGCCGTTACCCTGCAGGTAGTTCCTGGTGCCGCAATAGGAACAGGTGAGCAGCCGATCGGTTTCTTTCAATACAACAACGGCCCCGCACTGCGGGCAGCCTTGTTCAACCCGAATATCCATCAGTGCTCATCGGCATTCGCAAGGCAGTAGAGTACATCAGCTTATCGCGAAAAATCTTTTTTCTTGCCATTAACCTAGTATTATTGAACTTTTTCTCCGCATTGATTACAGAATACCGCTCCGGGAAGATTAGCGGCATGACAGTGGATGCAGATGATATCTCTGGGCTGTTCTTCCGCTGGGTGACCGCAACGGGGACAGAATGCCGCGCTGGGTGGCAGATTTTTACCGCAGTGGCCGCATTGCTTATTCAGCAACTGCTGGTGCCCGCAGTACGGGCAGAAGCGGGCATTCTTTGGGATCGGATTATCGCATTCCTGGCACGGCACCTCTGCACGGGCGTCACTAACAGCGGCCGGGGTGCCCACCGATTGCAGATTGCCGAACATGGCCGGCATCATCATCCCGAGACCGAGTCCCAGGCCGGCGCCGGCTTCACCGCCGCTCACCGCGGCTTTTTCCATAGCCATGGCCGCCTTCATCCGCACGAAATTATCCATATCTTTGATCACGCTCATGCGGGAACGATCATCAATGGCTTGCTGCACCTCGGCAGGCGGGGTGATCGAAGTGACATACAAAGCATCCAGGGCCAGGCCGAAACGAGCGAAGTCAAGAGCCAATCGCTGCTGCAGGCCTTCAGCGATTTCGTCAAAACTGCCAGGAAGATCGAACAGGGAATGGAGCTGCTCCCCGAGATAATCATTAAACCGTGAGACAATGACCTGCCGCAGGTATTCTTCGACCTGCTCGGTGGTATAGCGTCCCATAGTCCCAGCCAGCGTGTTGATCAGCAACACCGGCTGAACAACCCGAATATTAAATACGCCATGAGCGCGAAGACGAACTAGGCCGAGTTCGGCATCGCGGAAGGCTACGGGATCGCGCGTCCCCCATTTGAGATCGGTGAAGACCTTGAGATTGACAAAGAAAACTTCAGCCCGCAGCGGGCTGATCATACCCCAGGGAACGGAAAGGATCTTGGTGAGGATCGGAATATTGCCGGTCTTGAGGGTATGGCGACCGGGACCATAAGCATCGCAGGCCTTGCCCTTGTAAAAAAGGACCGCCGCCTGGCTTTCACGAACCGTGAGTTGCGCACCCCATTTAATTTCTCCCGAGCCCTGTTGCGGGAGACGATGGAGCAATTCCTTACCGCTTTCATCAAACCATTCCAGCGCCTCGAGCAAAAAAATGTTATCCACTCCCATTATTTACATTCTCCTTAAAAAAAAGCTGGTCTTGGCGGAGACCAGCTTAGCGTTCCATGGTGGTGCCCCGATTGTGATTCTATAATCAAACAATTAGAGCAGCAGATACTGTCGAGAAAAGACGTGTTCTCACTTTTAGATTGCCTGGATACCAAGCATGAAATTGGCACAACAAACACCTGAGCAGATGATAGCAGAGAGGCAAGCCAACGACAAGGAACAACCGGCTTACAGCAAGCGATGAACAAAAGGAGGACTCTCAACAGCACCTGCCCTTCAGGCAAGACCACCAATTTGGACAAAATACTACCAACGAACAGCACGAAGACTCCAAGCTGTGCTGTCACAGCCTGGAGTTAGCCTCTATTTTATTAAGTAATACCTGTGAACAGCGAACAAATGATTGACCTGTCAGAAAGAAAAAAATATACTTTCCAAATGTTAAACGACCTCTGCATTCAAACCATCATTAAGATCAGGAAATTATCAAAATTTCTGGATAAATATTCAAAATATCTCGATAACAAATACAAAGTAACCCTGCCGCAACTCCTTTGTCTCTATGAGATACATGCGCACAACAGCATCACTCTGTCCGAGTTGACCAGAAAGCTGAACATGAATAACAGCGCCATGACTGGAATAGTCGACCGACTGGAGACCAAATGCTTGTTACAGAGGGTACGGAAAGGAAACGACAGGAGAACGGTTTATATTGAATTTACCGAATCAGGCCGGGACTATGCAAATCAATTGCTTCGAGTCCTGGAAAATGACTGTGTCTTTGATACTTCACAGATAACGGAGAGACAACTTTTAGAAATATCGGAGTCGTTGGATAAAATAACCAACTCTCTCGACCCTGAAGTCAAAAAAATCGACCTTAACAGTTAAAAAAGTTATGTGAATACAGGGGCATGCATCTCAATATCGGCCTATCCGGAAATATCGATCCCCCAATCGGTTCCCGCGAGTAGGAAAAGACCATCAACCACGATTGCGCCCCCCAAAAAAAAGGGCGGGAAATCCCGCCCCTTCGACCGATTGTAAACCTTTTCCTTATTTTGCTAACAGTTTCTCGATAGTATCCCACTTGGCATCGACAAACTTAGCCGCGCTTTTCCGCGGGTCCATTCCGTTTTTGTTGTCAACGAGTACCGAATCAAGTGGCAGTTGTTTCCAATCAAAATCTTTCAGAAACGCAAACAGTTCCGGATCATCCTTTTCCAGGTCCTTGCGGACAATGGTATTGATGGTCTCTTCTCCGCCGAATATTTTATCCGGATCCTGTAGAATTTTCAATTCCCACTGACCGAACATCCAATGCGGCTGCCAGCCGGGAACGACAATCCATTTCTTTTGTTTAATTGCCTGCTGCAGGCTGGCCACCATAATAGCATCAGTGCCGGTAATATGCTTAAATTTACCGAGACCGGAAGTGTTTTCTGCAATGGCTTTGTCAACAGCTTTCGACATGCCGGCACCAGGGTCAATGCCTATTATTTTACCGTCAAACTGATCTATATGTGCAGCCATTTCCGGGATGGAATCGATGGTCACATAGCTCGGCACGACAAATCCTAATTTGGCTCCGGTATAGTTGGGACCGAGATCAACAAATTTCGATTGATATTCTGCATAGAGATCAGCATGGGTTACCGGCAGCCATGCACACAGCAACGCATCGGAATCACCGCTGGCAACGGAAGCCCACATGGCAGCGTTGGCCACGGACTGCAGTTTGACTTTGTATCCCTTCTTTTCAAGAATTGCCCCGGCCACGTGCGTAATAGCCACCGCGCGCGCCCACTCGACATAGGCGAGGCGAGCCGTTTTTTTTGCAAATGCCGTCCCGCCAAAAAGACAGCACACCATCCCGATTACGCCTAAGAAACCAATGCATTTTTTCATTAATTTTTCCTTTTTCTGATATTAATATTCTGCGTGGTACGGTCAAGAATCATTGCTATAATAACTACCGCGATTCCAGCCTCAAACCCTCTCCCCATCCACAATCGCTGAATGGCACGCCACACTTCGCCACCAAGTCCTCCGGCCCCAATCATTGCCGCAATGACTACCATGGAAAGAGACAGCATGATCGTTTGATTTATACCGGCCATAATCGTGGGTGCGGCAAGAGGAAGCTGTAACTTGAAAAGTTTCTGCGAGGTTGTCGAACCGAATGCATCGGCCGCCTCTATCAAACTCTCCGGTACCTGCTGTATACCGAGGCAGGTCATCCTTATGGCCGGCGGCATGGCAAAAACCATGGTCGTAAAAATGGCCGAAACTGGACCAAGCCCGAAAAACGGAATCGCCGGAATAAGATAGACAAACGCAGGCATGGTCTGCATAAAATCAAGTACCGGCATAATCACTTTGCGCACTCCATTGGAGAGGGCACCAATAATACCGATAGGGATGCCGACGATTACGGTAAAGCAGGTTGAGATCAGAACGAGTGCCAAGGTAGAAACGGTTGCTTCCCAAAGCCCCAGATTCCAAATAAGACATAATCCTAAAAACGAACCCAGCGCTATTTTGCGGGTTGAAAAAAACCACGTGAGCGCTGCAAGAAAGAATATAACGACCAACACTGGTAACGAAAGAACCCATTCAACAACAAAATCAAGCCCTGATTCAATAGTGAAAGAGACAGCTCGTGTGATGAAGGCAAAATGAAGGGTGGTGAAATCGATAAACCGTTCAATAATATCGCCAATGGGAAGTTTACTGATCACCATATTGCCCTCCATGTTCTACAATACCTGAAAGGAGCGATCCTCGTTTCACGATCCCCAAAAGTTTATTTTCCGAATCCACCACGGCAATCGGGTATTTTTTTACCGGAAACAAACAGCCAACATTGTCATCTGGCCGCACGGTCATCACTTCTTTGTCGATAACATTTTCCAGTGTTTGATCACCATTTTTCAAAGCCTTGTAGACATCATCGACATCTACCATTCCCAAAATCTTTCTGTCTTTGCCCACTACCATCAGCCGAGAAAAACCTTCTTCATTCATTTTATGAATTACGGTTTTAGGTCCATCTTTGGGGAAGGTCACGCTGATAGCTTTCTTCATAACCTTAGAGACGGTGAGCACTTTTGTGATATCTACATCTTGAACGAATTTTTCCACATATGCATTGGCCGGGTTGGTCAAAATTTCTTCAGGAGTGCCGACTTGCACCGCCCGGCCGTCTTTCATGATGATGATGCGATCACCCAACTTCAACGCTTCATCCAGATCATGAGTGATAAAAATTATGGTTTTGCCGACCCGACTTTGCAGCGATAGCAGTTCATCCTGCATCTCCCTTTTGATGAGCGGATCCAAGGCACTGAAGGCTTCATCCATCAGAAGAATGTCCGGTTCTGTAGCCAGCGCTCGTGCCAATCCAACGCGCTGCTGCATGCCGCCACTTAAATTTTCGGGTTTATAATTTTCCCAACCGCTCAGCCCTACCAACTCGATTGCTTTCATGGCCTTTTCATTTCGAATCTGTACAGGGACACCTTGTATTTCCAGACCGTATTCGACATTTTTCACAACCGTCCGATGAGGAAACAGAGCAAAATTTTGAAAAACCATCCCCATCTTTTCCATCCGTAAGGCACGCAATTCTTTTTCTGTCAGCGTGGTCACATCGACCCCGTCTATCTCAATGGTCCCCGATGTCGGTTCTATCAATCTGTTTATGCAGCGAACCAAAGTAGACTTTCCACTTCCGGAAAGGCCCATAACGACCAATATTTCATTTTCGTTGACGTCAAAACTGACGTTGCGCACCCCAAGGGCCAACTTGTAACGGGACATAATTTCTTCCTTGCTCAGCCCGTTTTCCGCTGCTTCAATCCCTTTTTCCGGATTTGCTCCAAATACTTTGTACAAATTTCTTACTTGTAGTTTCATTCTCCTCCCATACTACCTATTGCCACGCGCACAAATTTTACACATAAACCTTTATTATATGAAATATACACACAACAAACAACTCTTAATTCGCTCCAGCCACCAGCTGAACGCTACCCCAAAAAATAAACCCCTGTAATACTAGACCATTAAAGAAAACAGCCAAAACAAAACCAGCCAAAAGACTCCGAGAAAGCCCTCGGTGAGACAAATTCCGCTTTTCATGGAATTGAAATGCCGTCGCAAGCTACTAACAGAGGGCCTGCACCACAAAAAAACATTCGTATGGTTTTTCACGACCGGAAAATTACTTTCCGTGGCTTGCTGGTACTGTTTAGTGTTGCATGGGATACGCCGGAGCAGACAGCAACCGATAGAGGAATACGAACACACTTGTCCACAGCCGCATCAAATTCCTTGACCACCTTGGCAAATACAGGAAAACTGCCTACAAACAAGTTACAAGCTGCGAAATTCTTTGGCGCTACAATTACCAAGCAGAGGGAAAAATGACAAATTTTGCACAGGAATGGACCGTGGATGCGGCGATGGAAATACTACGGCACCCTACCGTGGATAGTAAAATATGGGCGGAGGCAGTGGAGTGGCTGATGATTTACGGTCCCACGGAAGTCAAAGCGTTACTTGAAGAGGCCTCCGGGCATGCAACCCGAGAGAATTTTCCCGATCTGCAGCCGCAACGATATGCTCCGGACGGCAGCCCCTGCTACGAGATAGCGGATCTTGCCCGATCACTGGGCATTTCCGAGGAGGAAGCTAAAATTCAGTTGGCTGAAAAAGAACAAAAACATGGTATGCAGCACGGTTTCTCAGAAGACGATACCACTGGTCTGCAATAAATTAACCTTTTCTCTGTGCTCTGGTTTGCGGTAGCGATCCGATTCTCAGGCAGGTCATCCACTTTGCCAGGCACGGACTGGACTGCCTTGAAAAGGATGCGGGATCACCAACCCGCACCAGATGCGGGGGCGCTGCTGTAGGACACCAGCTCAAAAATTCGCTTATGCGGATCAACCTGAATATGATAATAGCGATCCTGAGGCATATAGATGTACGGAATCTCTTCTTCCTGCCGGGAAAGGAAACATGATAAAATCATCCTGTTAACGGCTCGATGGCCGACAATCATGATGTTTTCATCATAGTTGTTGAGAAAAAAGACTTTTTTCAAACCCCGGTGCACCCGATCCTCCATGGTTTTATACCCCTCCCCTTCCGGATATATATAACGATATTTATTGGGTCCCCTGGCCCTGGCGACATGGGGCATCTTTTGCAGGATCTCTTGGTAAGTCATGCCCTCGCAGACACCGGCGTGGATCTCATTGAATTCTGGAAGAGCAATAATCGAGCAATAATCCTGACGTTCTGCTATCGGAGCGGCTGTCTGCAAAGTCCGCTCATAATTACTGGTGAAAATAATTGGAATCCTGACCGTGGCAAAATGCTCGGCGAGAGCATTGGCCTGCTCCAGTCCTTTCTCTGTGAGGCTGGAATCCCCGCCAATGCGGTCTTCGAGATTGTAATACGTCTCCCCGTGACGAACCAAAAAGAGATTACGCACCACGCGGGTTGTGATGATATCACGAATACGATCGTAATAGGGGAGTACATCGGTGATTCGTTCCTGTAAGATACAACTGTCAAAGGAATCGACCAGAATGCGGTTGGCTTCGGTATCCAGCGGCTCGTAGATTGATTCGTAATAGGCGATACGCTTGATAAAACTCTCCAGCGCCATTTCCGATGTCAGGTGACGAAATTCCTTCAGTTTGGCTTTCCGTTCCAGATTTGCCTCCAGTGCCTCTTCATCGGCATTGAGACACTCCACAAAACAGAGGGGTACGTCGGGAAAGGCAATGACGATATTCTGCCGCCGTTGTCTGGTCACGTTACTGGCGTCCATAATAGCGACCTCTCCTGTACCCCGGAGAAACGCCTGCGCATCCTCAATATTGATTCGAGAAATTTTCTCCCGCAGTTCCTTGCCTTTGA
>JBFJXW010000062.1:0-18171 GCA_041622895.1 Desulfobulbus sp.
ATCCGTCCCATGAAAGACGGCGTTATCGCAGACTTCGAAGTAACCGAAGCCATGCTCCGTTATTTCATCAACAAGGTACATAATCGCCGGACCCTGGTGCATCCGCGGATTATTATCTCGGTTCCCTCAGGGATTACCCAAGTGGAAAAGCGAGCGGTTCGTGACACTGCGGAATCCGCTGGAGCCCGTGAAGTCTATCTGATTGAAGAGCCCATGGCGGCCGCTATCGGTGCCGATCTGCCCATCACTGAACCGACCGCCAACATGATTGTTGATATTGGTGGCGGTACAACCGAGGTGGCGGTCATTTCCCTGGCGGGCATCGTCTATGCCAAATCGGTGCGAGTGGCAGGCGACAAGATGGATGAGTCTATCCTTCAGTACATCAAAAGAAAGCATAACCTGGCCATCGGTGAACGCACCGCCGAGGAGATCAAGACTACTCTTGGTAACGTGTTGCCGGAAGAACCGTATGAAACCATGGATATCAAGGGTCGTGACCTGGTATCCGGTATTCCGAAAATCCTGACTATCACCTCCAAGGAGATTCAATCCGCCATTGCCGAGCAGGTGGATGTGATTGTCGATGCCGTGCGGGTCGCGCTGGAACTGACCCCTCCCGAGTTGTCCGCCGATATTGTCGACCGGGGCATTGTCCTCACTGGTGGCGGCGCATTATTGAAGAATCTCGATAAACTCCTGAAAAATGAGACCGGGATGCCGATTATTGTGGCTGACGATCCTCTCTCCTCAGTTGTGCTCGGTTCCGGGCAGGCCTTGGATAATCTTGATATCCTCAGAGAAATTGCCATCGATTAATTCGGTGTCCTTTTCTTGCGGGCACTTTTTTCCCTGTTATTAGATCTTTCGTTTTAGCCGATTTCCTACGTACTTTTAATGAGAAAAAAGAACATCAGAAAACGAAGCAGTCGATTCCGACTCTTCAGAGTCGTCATTCTTGCGGGTTTCCTGCTGACGTTGGTCTTTATTTTTCTTGTATCCTCTCTGGGAACGCAAAAATTTGGTCCTTTGCATAAATTGGTCCTTGAGGCTGTGGGACCGTTGGAAAAAACTGTAGCTGCGGGGAGTTCCTATATCGAGGGGTTCAAGAGTGAATACCTCGATATTCTGCAAGATACGCTTCGGTTGCGCGAAGAAAATAAACGGCTCATCCGCCAATTGCAGGAAAACGAGGCAATTCTCAATAAAAGCCGGGAGGCCATGGCGACCAACGCCAGCTTGCGTAAATTACTCGAATTCAAAAACGGTCTCGCCCAGCCTGTTGTTGCGGCAACAATCATCGGCAAAGATCCTTCGGTTTGGTTCCGTTCGGTTATCATTGATCAGGGCTCCAACAGCAGCATCGTAAAAGGTAATCCAGTAGTGAACAGCGACGGCATAGTCGGTCAGATTTTCACTATTTCCCCTAATTATGCGAAGGTACTGCTTGCGATAGCGCCCTCCAGCGCTATTGATGTTTTGCTGCAGAAATCCCGAGTTCGAGGCATTCTTAAGGGAACGGGAACGTTAACGTATCGACTTGAATATATATTGAAAACCGCTGAAGTTGAAGAGGGCGATCACGTGGTCACTGCCGGATATGGCGGAGTTTTTCCCACAGGTTTGCCTGTGGGCGTGGTTTCAAAAATTATCAAAAAACCGCGGGGAATGTTTCACGAGATTGAGGTGACCCCAGCAGTCGATTACCAGAAGCTTGAACATTTAATGGTTATCCAGCAGCAGAATTTGGGCGAGCTCAAACAGATGGATCGGCCTTGATGCGCATTGGACTGTGCAAACGTTCTGGTTGTTCCGTTCATGTGAAAACCGCACGCAACAGCTCTATGTGTAGTGTTTTCATGACGGCCGAAGGAGTGGGGTCAGGAAGAATAGGTGATGATTGCTTTTAATTTTATAATCATAGGGTTGTTGCTGGTCATCATGCAAACAACCGTTTGCATGCCTTCGCCTGTGTGGTATTGGGCTCCTGATTGTTATTATATCCTGGTCGCTTACCTGGCGTATCGCCTTGATCTGGTACGCAGCCTGATTGTCCTTTTTCCTCTGGTCTGTATACTGGATGTCCTTTCCGGTACAGTGCTGGGGATGTATGCCATTCTCTGTTTCAGCGCCTATTTTCTACTCAGATTTATCGCAAGAAAGTTGCCGTTGAACGAGACATTGTATCAGGTTCCGTTGGTCGGCGTCAGTTATTTGATGATTTATTGGGGCGTTTATCTCTTCTTGCAACTTTTTGCTGCCGGTGAAACCGTGCCCTGGTCCTGGTGGAAGATGGCCGTTCGGGCGGTACTGGTTACCGGTTTGTCCTATCCACTTTTTTATGTTTTCGACCTGGTGCAAAAATATTCGCAGCGCGGTTTTCTTCCCTGGAACAGACTACGCCTCCGGACAGATAACCGGCGTCGGCGACAGGCCTGATTTTTAATTGTGGGTTGTTGATTGCAGTAAGCGTAGCGAATCCTTAGAGAAGCAGCATGAAAAATATCAGGAAAGCAAATCGAAAAAGACCAGAACCGCTTCTCGATGCGGAGCGGAGGAGGGATCCGGGGGTCACCAAGCTGACCCATCGGGACGATAGTGACCTGAGTGGTTATAAGAAGAAAGCCCTGTATTCGTTGGCTATTATCATTTTTTTCTTTGCCGTGGTCATGACACGTCTCTGGTATCTGCAGATTCAGCAGGGTGAAGAATATAGCGAACTGGCCGATTCCAACAGAGTCCGTTATCTGGAGATTGCTGCGCCCCGCGGTAATATTTATGACCGCCGAGGTCGGGAAATCGTCACCAACCGGCCTTCCTTCAATGTCGTTTGGATTCGCGAGAACAATAAAATCGATGATGAATGGCTTAAAAGTCTGACGAAAATACTCGGACAGGATGCCTCCACTCTGCTTGAAAAAATCCGTAAAATGTCGGGAGTTCCCGGACACATTCCGGTTCGTCTCGCGGAAGATATTGATTGGGAAACTGTTGCTCGGATCGAAAACAACCGGATGTATCTGCCGGAGATCAAAATCGAAGTAGTGCCGCTGCGCATTTATCACTACGAAAATTTGGCGTCCCATCTGATCGGCTACTTAGGGGAGATCAACAAGAAAGAACTGGAAAGTGTGGACCGGGAATTGTACCGAGGCGGGGATCTTATCGGTAAAATGGGATTGGAACGCTTGCGGGAAAGCGATCTTCGTGGCGAAAAAGGACGTGATTACATGGAAGTAAACGCCCTCGGCTTCGAACAAAGAAACTTGAAAGGCGACGAACCGCTTCCTGGCAGGGATTTGCAATTGACGCTTGATGTTGAGCTGCAGAAAATAGCGGAAGACGCCATGGCTGCCGACAAACGAGCCGGGGCTGTGGTGGCAACGGAGGTCAACACCGGCCGCATGCTGGTGCTCGCCAGTGCGCCGACACTGCACATCAATGAGTTCGTCGGTGGCATCTCGCATAAAGCCTGGCAGGAAATGCTCAATAATCCGTTGCATCCGCTGGTCAACAAACTGGTGCAGGGCCAGTATCCCCCTGGCTCTACATATAAACCAGTTACCGCTTTCGCCGGGCTGGCGGAAGGTATTGTAACCCCGGACACTAGCTTTTATTGTCCTGGTTCGTACCGTTTTGGCAATCGAACCTACCGCTGCTGGAAACATAGCGGTCACGGATCGGTCAACCTTAAGAGGGCGCTGGCGGAATCTTGCGACGTCTATTTTTATCAGGTGGGGCAGCGGCTCGGTGTGGACCGGCTTGCCAAATATGCCAGGATGTTCGGGCTGGGCAGTGAATCAGGGATAGAGATGGAGCACGAAAAACCGGGTCTCATCCCCACCTCTGCGTGGAAGAAAAAACGGTACGGTAAAAAGTGGATGGAAGGAGAGACACTTTCGGTGGCTATTGGTCAGGGGTTTGATCTTACCACCCCGGTGCAGTTGGCGCTGATGACCTCGGTGATTGCCAACGGCGGCATTCTCTACAAACCTGGAATTGTCGAACAGGTGCGAGATCCTGACGGCAAGAAAGTTGAGTCTTTTACGCCGGAGATACTGCACCGGCTTACCGGTCATGGCAAGAATCTTAAACTGGTACGTGAAGGCATGATCGAAGCGGTCAACAGCAGACACGGAACCGGCCGAGAAGCACAGGTCGATGCCCATGGGATTATCGTCGGCGGCAAGACCGGAACCGCGCAGGTCGTGCGTCTTAAAGTATATAAACATTTAAAAGAAGAAAATATCCCTTATGAATACAGGGATCACGCCTGGTTTACCTGTTTTGCGCCGGGGGTGAATCCTGAAATAGTGGTAACCGTTCTGGTGGAACACGGCCTGCATGGCGGCTCGGCTGCTGCGCCTATTGCCGCGAAAATCCTCAACCGGTATTTTGAGGATAAAATGCAGCGGCAGCAGGGAAAAACGGGATCCGAAGAAATGTCTCCCGGCGGGAGGATTTTTTTCTCCCAGGATCTTCTTGAAGATACCGATCCGCCTCCTGCGGAAGACGGCGATGAAAACGCTGCTGTTCCATCTCCTCAACAGAATCAACCTTCGAACTGACTGATATGTTTCGCTTTGACCGGAGATTGCTGCAACATTTCGACTGGGTCATGTTGCTGATGCTGCTGCTCGTTGGCGGCATGGCGCTGACCAATTTGTACAGTTCCACCTATATTACCGATACCGGTGCTTCTTCGATTTTTTTCAAGCAGCTGCTTTTTTTCAGTGCCGGTCTGGTGCTCATTCTCGTGGTGATTTTGCAGGATTATCAGAAGATTGCCAAATTGGGGTATGCGCTGTACGGCATCATCCTCCTGCTTCTGCTGTATACTCTTTTCTTTGTCAAATCCATAGCCGGCTCGCAACGGTGGATTGATCTGGGGTTTTTTAACCTGCAGCCCTCCGAGCCGGCAAAGCTGGTGCTAATTCTGGTACTGGCGTCCTGCTATGCCAGTTCGGATGCTGTTGGTGGCTATCGCCTGCGTGATTTGATCAAGCCTGTCATACTGACCGCTTTGCCCTTTGTTTTGATTCTGTTGCAGCCGGACCTTGGCACCGCGCTGATCTGCGCTATTATTTTTGTTTCCATGACATTGTATGTCAAGCTGCGGTGGGCAACACTCGGCATCCTCAGCGGTAGCGGGCTGATGTGTGCCTTTATCGGCTGGAAGTATTTACTGAAAGACTACCAACGGAAACGGATCGAAACCTTTCTTAATCCCGAAGGCGATCCCATGAACCACGGGTATCAGATCATGCAGTCCAAGATAGCAGCGGGCAGCGGAAGAATCTTCGGAAAAGGGTTCATGGAAGGAACGCAGGGGCATCTGCATTTTTTACCGGAACGGCATACGGACTTTGCTTTTTCTGTGTGGGCAGAGGAATGGGGGTTTGCCGGATCGTTGTTCTTTTTGAGCTGTTATTTTTTCATGCTCATATGGGGCATTAATATCGCCATGTCCGCCAAAGATAAATTCGGTTCTATTCTGGCTTTTGGCTGCGTCATGCTGATTTTCTGGCAGGCGGTGATTAATTTATTCATGATTATGGGGTTCCTGCCGGTGGTCGGGGTTCCGCTGCCGCTGTTCAGTTATGGCGGTTCTTCTTTGCTGACCAATATGCTGGCCATCGGCATTCTGATGAATGTGCGGATGCGCAGCTTTCCAACCTCTCAATAAGCAACCCCGAGGATTAACTGCCAAGGCAATCGAGTACCAGATTGCGCAGGGCAGCAATAAACTGGGGATCGTCATTGAGTCCTCTGGTGGATTCGAACCGCATGCCGAGGCCTTCGGCCATCTCCCGGTATTGAATATCGATCTCAAAGAGTGTTTCCACATGATCGGAGACAAAAGACAGCGGGACGACCAGCATATTCCGACACCCCTGTTTTGCCATCGCACTGATCACTTCCGGCAATGCCGGCCCGAGCCATTCCACCGGACCGCTTCGACTCTGATAGCATAACGTTCCTTTTTTTCCGGTCAGTTGTTCGATGGACTCGATCGACCGGTTGAGGTGCTGCACGTACGGATCCCCTTCTGTGATAAACTGCACCGGCAGGCTGTGGGCGCTGTAGACCAACTGTACCGGTTCATCATGAAAGCGCTGCAATCCTTCCTCAATTCGGCTTGCCAGGCAGGCAATGTAGTGCGGCTCTGCAGGCCATGAGTGGATTTCACGAATGGGAATATCGAGGCCCATTCGCGCCTTTGTCCGGTGCAGATCGGTCAGGGATGAGCCGGTGGTGGCGATGGAGTAGTGGGGATAGAGCGGCAGCGCGACGATTTCCCGCACCTGTTCGGTATCCAGTTCCCGCAAAGCCTGTTCGGCAAAAGGGTGCCAGTACCGCATGCACGGACGCACGACAAACGCACCGTCGTTACACAGCGCCTGTTGAAGAGCTTGAGCTTGTTCTTCGGTTTTTTTTCGTATGGGTGAACCGCCGCCAATGCGTTGGTAATTGGCCATGCTTTTCGGCGCTCGTCGATGCGCGATGATTCGGGCAATGGTTTTTTGCAAAAAAGCCGGACCGAGTCGAATAATCTCCCGGTCGGAAAAGAGATTGAACAAAAATGGCCGTACGTCTGCTAGTCGCTCCGGCCCGCCAAGGTTCAATAGTACTATGCCGATTTTGTCTTGAGTATTCATATCGTTAATCTACCGGTTGCTTTGTGCGATCGTCAAGAAAATGTACAGGTTCCCCCCTTGATTTCCCTTCAGGGTAATGCCTATAATGAAGTCATGGTTAACCGAATCCTTTCTGAATTAGTCACTTCAAGTGCGGGTCGCACTATTACCATGCAAAGCCGATAGCAACAATCGAGGCACGAAGAGCAACGGTACTGTTGCGGCTTTGCAAGGAGGATGTTAGGACATAACCATAGAGGCAGCGACATGGGGTCGCTGACGCCTTTCTCAGTGGAGGATGTTTATGGAATTGAAAATCGAAGCCAAGAATCTTGATATTCGGAAGAGCTGGCAGGAAAAAATAGAGGAAGAGCGCAATAAGCTTATCCGACATTATGCCAATTTTGTCCTTCATCTGCGAGTGACCATTGAAGCAACCCCCGGATACAAAGAAGGGGGGTATGAGGTTCGGCTTGTAGCCTCCGTCCCCAATGACACGGTTGCCGTAAAACGATGGGGCGAGAATGTTCGTTCTTTGCTGGTTGAAACCTTTGATGTTTTAGGCGCACAGCTGAAAGAGATAGTAAAGAAAAAACAAAATCATAAGGCAGCTAAACCGCTAGGTGCCGTTGTCGATGGCAAGGCATCGGGAGTTATTCGAAAGATTTTTCCTGAAGAAGCCTACGGCTTCATAGTCACTAATGATAAAATGGATGTCTTTTTTCATGCCAATTCGCTCAAGGATATCACCATGAGCGATCTCTCTGAAGGCGATGAGGTCTTGTTTGCCATGGAAGATGGCGATAAAGGACCACAGGCGACTTGGGTGAAAGCTGGGAACGCCTGAAATTATATAATTTTCTCTCCATAGAGCTTGGAATGGGGCAATTATTCCCCTGCCAGGCCGAGACTTGCTGAAACGAAAAGCCCTGCCGGAAACGGCAGGGCTTTTTGCTTTGCCAAGGAGTCTTCTCCTAACAGTGCTGCAACCGGTTTGTTAAAAAAAAATCCTTGGTTGGCGATCCGTTGCCGTGTACTTATGAAAAGCTACTTTATACTGATATGCAGAGGACAGAAGTGCCGGTGTTGCATTTCCTGATATAAAAAGAAAACTCATCAACGACGCCGCATGGCTTCTGGCAGGCAATCGGCATACTATCTCGTACCGTAATAATCTATGACAACTCCTGAATTGTATCTGATCGATGGCAGCGCCTACATATACCGCGCGTATCATGCCATTAAGCCGCTTTCCAATGCACAGGGGCTACCGACCCATGCTATCTACGGGTTTACCACCATCCTGCGGCGATTGATCAAAGAACGTGATCCGCAATACCTGGCAGTGGCTTTTGATACCAAAGGGTCCGTGTTTCGCCACCAACTTTATGCCGCATATAAAGCGAACCGTCCGCCAATGCCCGATGATCTGGTGCCGCAGATTCCCTATATACGCAAAATGGTTGCCGCATACCGAATCCTTAACTTGGAACAGGCTGATCAGGAGGCCGATGACCTCATCGCTTCGGCTGCTAAAAAGATGGAAGATCAAGGGTACCGGGTCGTGATTGTCTCTGGAGATAAAGATCTGCTGCAACTGGTCTCGCCCAATATCAGTTTGTGGGATCCGATGAATGACCGAGTCATGGATGAAGCCGCGGTTGAAAAAAAATACGGTCTTGGCCCGTCAATGCTGCTGGATTATTTTGCTCTGACCGGCGACAGCTCTGATAATATTCCCGGTGTTCCGGGTGTCGGCCCGAAGACAGCGCAAAAATTAATCAGCGAGCATCATAACCTCGAGGGCATATATGAGGCCGTGGGCGATATGAAGCCCTCGAGAATAACGAAGCAGGTGAGTGAACACCGGGAACAAGCCTTTTTATCCCGTGACCTGGTGCGTTTGAATGCGGCTGCCGAAGTTCCTGCGGATATCAATCAATACCGGGTGGTTGAACCGGATAACGAAAGTCTGCGCGAGTTACTGGCCGAGCTGGAATTTTTTACTTTGCTCAAGGAACAAACCAAAGCCGTCAAAATCGACACCTCCCAATTCCGCTTGGTGCGTCAACCTGAAGAACTGCGCGCCTTGGCACAGAATCTCGGCAAAGACGGGCTGCTCGTAATCGATACCGAAACCGATTCCCTGGACACCAGAGCTGCAAACCTGGTTGGCGTTTCCTTGTGCTCGGAGACTGGTGATGCCTGGTATCTGCCTTGCGGTCATCGTGACGACGAGGGGGCTTTGGTGCCAGGGCAGCTGCCGCTGGCTTGTATTGAAGAATGCTTGCGGCCTCTGCTTGAAAAGCAAACGATAACCAAAGTCGGCCATAATCTTAAATTTGATTTAGCTGTGTTGGCGGCACCCCAGAACGGTGACCTGGTGCTGAGCGGCCCGCTCTTCGATACCATGATCGGTGCCTGGCTACTCGATCCAGATCGAAGATCCTACAAGCTGGATGATCTCTGTCAGGGGCTGGATTTGCGAATGACGAGTTTTGCTGAGGTGACCGGCAACGATAAGCGCGAGGATGCTTTTTGTCGGGTTGATATTGAAGCTGCCAAGAATTACAGCTGCGAGGATGTCTTTGGCGCGCTGCAGTTGTACAAGGATCAGATGCCACGTCTAACAGGGATGGATCTGCAGCCCCTGATGCGCGATGTGGAGGGCCCGCTAATCCCCGTACTGGCATCCATGGAGCACGCCGGAATCAAGGTGGATGCCGATAAACTCGCGTCCCTCTCGTCCGAGTTTGGAGAACGGTTGGATGACTATGAGCAAGCTATCTATCGTTCCGCCGACACTGTTTTTAATATCAACTCACCTAAACAGCTGGGAGAGGTTCTTTTTGAAAAGCTGCAGCTACCCAAGGGCCGAAAAACCAAGACCGGTTGGTCCACGGATGTCAAGGTTCTGGAAAGTCTGAGTCTGACCCATGAACTTCCGGCCCTCATTCTCCAATATCGTAATCTGGCTAAACTCAAATCGACTTATGTAGATAAGCTGGCCAGTCTACGTAATCCAGAAACTGGTCGCATTCATACTTCATTCAATCAAACCGGAACAGCCACTGGGCGGCTCAGTTCCAGCAACCCGAATCTGCAAAACATTCCGATCCGCACCGAAGAAGGTCGGCGTATCCGATCTGCTTTTATCGCTCAGGAGGGCTGTTGCCTGTTGGCGGCTGATTATTCCCAAATCGACTTGCGGGTCCTTGCCCACTATTCAGCAGATAGTGAACTGGTACAAGCCTTTCAGGGCGGGCAGGATATTCATCGGCGGACAGCGGCTGAGATCTTTTTTGTCGCCCCGGAATTGGTTACCGGTGAAATGCGACGGGTCGCCAAAACCATTAATTTCGGGATAGTCTATGGTATGTCCAGTTTTGGTCTTGCCAGTCAACTGCATGTCAGTCGCAAAGAGGCGCAGACCTTCATCGATCGCTATTTTGCTCATTTTTCCGGAATAAAGGATTTTATGGAATCCGTTGTCCTGCAAGCAAAAAAGGACGGCTTTGTCACCACGTTATTGGGAAGGCGGCGGCCGTTACCGGAGATTAACAGCACCAACCGCATTCAGCGCGAATTTGCCGAGCGTACCGCCATTAACACGCCCATCCAGGGAACAGCGGCCGATATTATCAAATTGGCCATGCTGCAAGTTCATCAGGAACTCGCAAAACGCCGTTTGGGAGCGCGTATGTTGTTGCAAATCCATGATGAATTAGTGTTAGAGGTGCCGAATGAAGAGCTTGATGAGGTATCCTCTTTGCTTAAAAGCCATATGGAAGCGGCGTTGTCCCTGCAGGTGCCTCTGGTAGTGCACCTCAGTCATGGCGTCAGTCTTGATAAGGACGAGTCCTGATTTTTTTTATTTTTCTTTCACGCCAGCAGGTGGATGACGCTCGGTACATCACTAGCGAGTGGTTGGAGGCGCCACACTGTTCCTGGAAAGCGAAAAACGAGGAGGTTTTTTTCGTTATTTCGGAATTAACGGTCTAATCTTTTCTGTGAACGAGTGCTCAATCCGCTGGGTGTTGGCGCAACTGGCCGATATTGCATGATTCATATGTTCAGGTTCGATTTTTGCATAATGGAGGGTAAAGGAAACATGGAGGAAATCTGGAGGTGAGATGATGAGCCCACGTGAAGCCATTCGCATACTGATGCTCAGTCCCATTTATTTTCGTTTGACTCCGCCGCAACGTTGGCAACTCGTTCGGGAATACTGCCAGCGTTTTCAAGTAAGTAAAGCATGAGGTGGATGGGAAGAGTCTGGCATGGAAAATAATCCGGATGCTTTTAGCGGAATGGAGCGCCGGTCCCATAAACGGTATAGGGTCAAAGACGATGCCTTGGCTTTTTTCGGTCAAGATATCGGCACGATACTTGATATCAGCAGGGGCGGAATATCCATTCATTACACCGTGTTTGACAAACCACCGCCTCTTTGCCACACTCTGGACATCTTTTTAGCGAACGCACATCTCTATATACCCAATCTCTCCGTTTCCCTCGTCGACGAGGTGCAAACACTACCTCATTCTATTTTCAGCTCCCTACGGGTCAACCGAATCAGCATGAAATTTGGTGTTCTGGCAAAAGAACAGCAGGTCAGGCTCGAAGATTTTATCACCAACTTTACGGTTGCTGCGGTGTGATCGGTTGATCCCCCCCGTACGGGACCAGCTCCACGCTCGTGCATCGCGTATCCATTGGATCGGAGAACGCCATGAAACAATTACTGGGGCTATTCCTAACACTGATTTTCTGCAGTGGTTCGGTGCAGGCTAACGAAGAAATTGCCGTGTCTGCTCAGGCGCAGCAATCGGTCGGTATCACCATTTATTCAAACAATTTGGCACTGATCAAAGATCGCCGTCAGGTTACCCTGGCCAAGGGGATCAATACCCTTGCATTTCGAGAGGTAAGTGCTCGGATTAAAACGGAAACAGCATTGATGACCGGAGACGGCCTGCGTGTTCTTGAGCAGAACTTCGAATACGATCTGTTGACCCCGCAGTCGTTGCTGCAAAAATATGTCGGCCGGGAGGTTGCTATTGTGCAACGTCATCCCGCTACCGGCGAGGAACAAACAGTTCCGGCCAAAGTGTTGAGTGCCGGCAAAGGCGTAGTTCTGCAGGTGGGGCGGCGTATCGAAACAGAAGCGAGCGGACGGCTGGTCTATCCCGATGTTCCCGCCACGCTCCGTGATCGGCCGACGCTGACCATGCTAGTGGAAAGTGCAAGGGACGGCAGCCGTGAGGTCGAATTATCCTATCTGGCCAGCGGGCTTTCCTGGCAGGCGGACTACGTTGCCGAGTTGAATACATCGGATGATCACCTCGATCTGAACGGTTGGGTAACCCTGATCAATGAGAGCGGTACCCGATATCCCAAGGCACAATTGCAGCTGGTTGCCGGAGATGTCAATATCACCCAGCCGGAGATGGCCTCCCGCGGGAGGATGCAAGACCCTGTGGGGAGTAAGATGGCTGCAGCGTCACGACCCATGGCTGAAGAAACCATGTTCGAATACCATCTCTATACCCTGCAGCGTCCCACTGATATAGGCGAGAACCAGAAAAAACAGGTGGCACTGCTCCAGGCCGATGCAGTCGAATGCCGCAAAGAATATCTGCTTCAGGGGCAGGAATATTATTACAGTGCCCCTTCCGGAGAAATCGGGCGAAAAATGAAGGCGGATGTATTTATCGTGCTGAAGAACAAGAAAACATCCGGTTTGGGCCTGCCTCTTCCAGGAGGTGTCGTTCGCGTATATAAAAAAGATGGCAATGGTTTTCTGCAATTTATCGGAGAAGACAGGATGGATCACATTCCTGAAGACGAGTTGATTCGTCTCCGCCTTGGCAAGGTGTTCGATATAACCGCCGACAAACGACAGATCGATTTCAAGAAGATCGCTGGTTCAGGTCCATTCAATACGATTGCTGAAAGTGAGTACGAAATACAACTGAACAATGCCAAAAAGGAGCCGGTGACCGTCAACGTTCGAGAAGCGATACCAGGTGACTGGGAAATACTGGACGAGTCGGTGCCGCACCGCAAAGAAACTGCCCAGGCGGCCTCCTGGGTGATAACCATACCTCCTCTGGATGCCGTGACCTTGACCTACCGGGTACGGGTGAACTACTAGGTCACCGCGGAAAAGAGGGTTTCAACGCGCAGCACTAGAGAAAAAAAGCATTGGCAGAAGATTAACGGATCGCGCAGTAGTCGCACGATCCGTTATTTTTTTCAAGAGGGACCAACAGGGGATGGCGGCAGCAGTTTTCTATCAGTGGCGCAATTCCAGAGGAACAAATTTACGATGGGGGGATCCCGTGTAGATTTGTCGGGGCCGGTAGATCTTGGTCTGCGGATCCTCCCGCATTTCTTTCCATTGTGCAATCCATCCTGGAAGTCTGCCCAGGGCAAACATCACCGTGAACATGTTCGTGGGGATGCCCAGAGCGCGATAAATGATCCCTGAGTAGAAATCAACGTTGGGATACAGGTTGCGGCTGACGAAATATTCATCATTGAGTACGATCTCTTCAAGATTTCGTGCAATTTCAAGTAAAGGGTCATTGACGTTGAGCACTGATAAAATCCCGTCACAAGCCTTTTGGATAATGGTGCCACGGGGATCGTAGGTGCGGTAGACCCGATGGCCGAAACCGGACAGGCGGAAGGGGTCATTTTTATCCTTTGCCTTGGCGATGTATTTTTTATAATCGTTGTTATCATTGTGGATTGCTTCCAGCATATGAATAACAGCTTCGTTGGCTCCGCCGTGCAAGGGGCCCCAAAGGGCGTTGATACCAGCCGAAATGGAGGCATAGAGGTTGCCGCCGGCGCTGCCAACGAGCCGAACTGCAGAGGTTGAACAGTTCTGTTCGTGGTCGGCATGGAGAATAAGGAGTTTGTTAAGCGCCGCCACCACCTCGGGACGGACAATATAAGGCCGCACCGGGGTGTCGAACATCATGTTGAGAAAATTACCGCAATAGGACAGGTCGTTGCGTGGATACACCAGTGGATGGCCAATGGATTTTTTGTAGGAGAACGCGGCAATCGTGCGGATTTTGGAAATGAGTCGGGCAGCGGTCGTGTCGATGCTGACCAAGGGGTCATCGTCCATTTCCGGGTAGTAATTATGCAATGTATTGACCATTACCGAAAGAATGGACATCGGCGAAGCGTTCGGCGGAAAATGATCAAAGAAATGAATCATATCTTCATGAATCAATGCGAATTGTTCAAGTAAGGTTCTGAAACTTTCCAGTTCTTCCCGGTTGGGTAATTTGTTGTGCAGAAGTAAATAGGCAACTTCAATGAACAGGCATTGCTCGGCCAGATCTTCGATGGCATAGCCGCGATAGCGCAAGATACCTTTGTTGCCGTCGAGATAGGTAATGGTGCTGCTACAAGAAGCGGAGTTTTTAAAGCCGGTATCAAAAACTGTATAGCCGGTGTTTCGCAGCAGGTTTCGGATATCGATCGCTTTGTCGCCATTCATTCCTTCGATGAGAGGTAATGGATAATTTTGTCCGTCGATGATGAGTTCCGCAGTTTTAGCGACATTTTTTTCAGGCATACGCAATGCTCCCTTTTCAGAGGTAAGGACTTTAGATTGTTAGTGGTGTTGGATGCGGAGTTTGGTGAAGAACACACGTTGATGCATGGCTGAAAGCAATGCATCGTTGTTGCAGATCCGCTTAGATTAACATGAAAAATCGTGAATAGGTGGTACGGGAAGAACAGCAGGGTGCAGAGGAGAATGAGGTGATACGCGCCCAGGTTTCCCATAATATGTTTAAGTGATTATGTTACAATAATACACTGCTAAATGCAATATGCTGTCGTAACAGCCTGTTGTGTCGAGTTAACGGTGGAAAGAAAATGACTGCCAGGGACGCGAATAGCATAGAGAGCTCCTGGCAACTGTGTTTTATTGTATACTGCCTGGACCCGGAACCTGCCAGCAGGGTGGTGACGTTGCAGTTGATAAGAGAAATTTTTACAATACGAGTAGGTTGGAAATGGCGGAAAATTTGAGCAAGAAAAGAAAACGCATTTTAACCGCAATGGACTTTGCAGTTCCCGAAGAGCACCGGGATGCCGCCGAGGACATTCTGGATATGTATCGTGATGACCTGATAGGATTGACCCTGTTGCAGGAATTTTACAATTACCTGCCGGAGGCACGAGAGGATTGGATTCGGGAAATACGGGTAGTCAACCGGCAGCAGGGTATTTTTTTACTGGGTGCGGTCACTCCTCTTGCGCTGTACCTGTACCTGGTTTCCAGCGAAGGTATAGAGTTTCAGGGTAGCCTGGCTGATGGCTTTCTTGCCGATGAACTACTCGATTTCTTTGGGTACGAAAGCGCAGAAGCGTTTCAGGCGATATGCACTGCATCCGAGGACTTGCCAGTGTATGAGCCCCTGCAGGTGGATGAGGATATCTGTCCAGCGTGTCATACCATTGCAGGTGAGTACCATGAGCTCGGTTGTCCGGTGGAGATTTGCCCCTGGTGCGGCGGACAGCTCATTCACTGTGATTGCAGGTATGAAAAACTTGGCCTGGACGCGATAACCTCGGAAGAGGAATTAGTGCAATTTGAAGTGATACTGGAAGAGCGGGGACGGATTCCCTACTCCAGGGAGCAGCGGCCCAGTTTTGCTGACGAGGGACCAGGCATTGAATTTGACTAGCATGTGAGCTAGGGATGTCCAGCGCCGTACAGGTCGCTACCTTGCTGATACGATCATAGGCGGGAAGAATGGGGGTGAGATCGTATGTTGAAGATCCCTCCGGCATTCAACCCGCCTGTTTCTGTTTCTGCTAAAAAGCGTTTGTTTCCTGTGATCAGTTTTGTATCTTTTGATTCTGCAGATAATGGAACAACTCCGAATCTGCAGAAAGCACCAGCGAGGTGTTTTTGGTGATGATATTGCGATAGCTTTCCAAACTCTTCTGGAAAGCAAAAAATTCAGGATTGATCGCGTAGGCCTTCCCGTAAATACTGGCGGCCTCTGCGTCCGCTTTACCCCGTATTTCTGTCGCTTCCCGTCTGGCTGTTGAGGTTATTTCCCGTAATTCGCGGTCCACCCGGCCCAGGATTTCCGCTTTACGGCCTTCACCGGTGGAGCGTTTTTCCGCCGCAATTCGTTTCCGTTCTGAAATCATGCGGTCATAGACCTTCAATCGTACCGATTCGATATAATTGACCCGCTTGAACATAATGTCGAGCAGTTCGATGCCGTACTGCGGTGTTACTTTAGAAGCCGCCTCAAGGACCATCTGGCTGATCTTATCTCTTCCCACTTTAGGCGGTGCGACCAAGTCAATCGACTGAATGGCTTCTGCCATAAAATCAGGGGACCAATCCGAACTGCGGATAATTTCAATCAGGTTGTTCTTGTTGACCAGATCCCGTACCGTACCGTCGAGGATGTCGTCGAGCAGTGTCGTGGCTCTTCGTTCCGTTCCAACAGCTTGCAGGAAACGTAACGGGTCGGAAATGCGCCAGCGGGCGGTATTGTCCATGTAGATAAACGTTTTGTCGTTGGTCGGAATCTGATTAGGGTCACCATCCCAGATCAGGACTCGTTTATCAAAAAAGCGGACGTGTTGGATGAACGGTGTTTTAAGCTTGAGCCCGGCCTCGGTCACTGGGTTACCCACCGGTGCACCGAACTGGGTAATGACGGCCTGCTGCCCTTCGGGGAGAATAAAGAAGCCATCCCAGACCGTTATGGCGGTGGCACCTACAATAAGCAAGATAAAAAGACGAATGATTTTTTTCATGTGATCGTGTCGTTTGAAGAGTTCAAGAACGATAGGTCCGTGAAGAGGAGCGTCATTTAGCGTCCGCCGAAGGCGACCCTTTTCCTGTTCCACGGGTGAGGTCAAACAGGGGCAGAATATTCTGCTGATTTTTGTCTATCACATACACGTGATCCACCTCAGGCAGGATTTCCTGCATGGCTTCAAGGTAGAGCCGTTGCCGCGTAACTTCCTCAGCACCCTGGTATTCCTTGACAATAGCCTTGAAACGATTGGTTTCACCGTTAGCCTGATTGATTCGTTCTGCGGCATATCCTTTTGCTTCTTCGATGATCTGTTTAGCGCTGCCGCGAGCCTTAGGAATGATTTTATTGTAGGTTTCCTCTGCCTCGTTAACCAGACGTTTCATATCCTGGTCTGCCTCGTTCACTTCGTTGAAGGCAGGCTTCACCTGCTCCGGCGGATTGATATCCTGGAGTTGCAGGGCGAGGATGCTGATCCCGCACTGTAATCGATCCATCTGAGCCTGAAGTTCCCTTTTGGCGTTGGCGGCCAGTACTTCACGATTACTCAGGACATAATCAAAATCCATGTTGCCGACAATCCGCCGAGTCACGGTTTCCGAAGCATCACGGACCGCCTGGGCCACATCGCGAACTTTGTAGAGGAAATCGACGGGGTCATTGACTTTGTATTGGACGATCCAGGCGACCTCGATCACGTTTTTGTTGCCTGTGAGCATCAGCGATTCCATATCAAAGCCCTTACGGTCAAACGAGGTGCTGATCCCCGGTGAACGAGTACGGAATCCGAATTCCTCTTTCCGTACGCTTTCGACATCGACCTTGGCCAGTTCTTCCATGTAGGGGATTTTGAAATGAAGACCGGGCTGCGAGGTACGATTGTATTTGCCGAACCGGAGAATGACGCCTACTTCACCGGGATTGATGGTGAAAAAACAGGAAAAGATGCCCTGCAAAACAAAAACGGCAACCACGATTGCGAGTATTTTGCCCGCACCGGAGAAAATATTGGGAGCTTCTTCGGGAGGCTGTCCGCCCGGGCCCTCTTGCTGAGAGCCTCCCCCTTTACCGGCAAAAGCGTCTCTGATTTTTTGAATAAGAATAGCAAGTAAATCTTCCGGCCCGGTGGGCTTCTTTTTCTGCCCCCAGGGAGGTTGTTCATTCATCGGCATGGATACGGCTCCAGGTGTTGAACTTGGGAAATAAGGTTGAACCTGACATCAGCGTGCTGAAAAAAGAATCCCGCACCGAGTAAATGCTGTGCAGGTACATACAAGTGGCCCTTATACTATGCAAAATGACAGATAACGTCAAACAAGATCGGACATGCCGAGGGGTTTTCTTTTTTCCGCAATACATGTTTATCCCGAAATCCCTGTCAAAGGGGCAGTTACGGCGAGAAACCAGCTGATAAGGATAGTTGCCACTGCTATAAGGAAAAAAATGAGTTGAAGCAATGGATGGCTGGTTTTTTTGAGGATGCCAGCGAGGTTGAGTGCCAGGCCACAGCAGACGCCGCAGACGAATCCAAAGAAGTGAGCGCCCAGATCGGTCCGTTCGCCTTCACTGCCTAAGAAGGCCAGTAACCCAGCTCCTGCAGCGAGAGGCAGGAGCAATCCTTTGAGTCCCTGGGTCTTGAACCGTGTGAGTTGCAGCCCGGTAAACAGTCCGATGGCTGCAAAAATGGAAGTGGATAAACCAACAGAAAGGTGCGG
>JBFJXW010000063.1:0-17377 GCA_041622895.1 Desulfobulbus sp.
CTGGTCAGCGAGCGCCAGGTTCCTGACCGCAGGCGCCCCGGCCGCAAGGGGCCTGAACGGAGAAAAAACGATCCCCCTGCACATGAGGACTCATGAAACCATTCTCGATGCATGCTGTCCTCAAATACCGTAAGCAGCTTGAAGATCTGGCCAGACAACGGCTTTATCAGGCGCTGGAGGACGAAGCACGTCTCCAGGAAGCACTCCTGCAAATCCAGGACGAATTGAACGAACTGTACCGCGCTCGGCAACAGGACAAAGAGCACGGCACCACCATTGACCGCTTGATCATGTTCGACCACCGAATTGACCTGGTCAAAGAACAGGTTGTCAATCGACAGAAAGCATTGGAAAAACAACAGGTGCAGACAGCTAAAAACAGGCAGCAACTGGTCATGGCCAGTAAAGATAAAAAAATAATGGAAAAAATCCGCGAACAGCAAACCGCAGCCTACGCAACCTATCTGGAGAAAAAAGAGCTCGCCCTGCTCGATGAATTTGCTGTTCTTTCCCATGATCGAAAACAAGATTAGGCAAATACCGTATCTTTTCTTCGCACGACCATGCACGAACAGTCCTGAACACCCGGAGTTCTCAATATGAAAACAATCATTTTCCTTTGCTCATTGCTTCTCTCTCTCCATCTCCCCTTTACTGCCTTTGCTCAAGAACAGAACGCAACCGATACGGACAAGACAGCACCCGACCAACAGTACGGATCCGTGGAAGAACGACGGTTGATGGAATCCATGTATGGGGGGGATCGCTCACCATTTGCCAAAGAACGCCAGGAATTGGAGAATAAGAAAAAGGAACTAAAGAGATTGGAAAGCGAAGTCGATAAGAAGCTTGAACAGCTCAACCAGCTTCGTCTGCAAGTCGAAACACTACTCGCCCGGAAGGATGCGGAAGAGCAGAAACGGATTCAGGAACTCGCCAAAATGTACGAAAAAATCGCAGCTGATAAGGCCGCGACCATCTTTGTTTCACTGGACCAGGAATTGGCGATATCTCTCCTTAAACAGATGAAAATCAAATCCGCCGCCAAAATTCTCAACAACATGGAAAAAGAGAAAGCGGCTAAACTGACAACGGCTTTTTCAACCCTGGGCATCCCGTAATCTATGCAAGCTTTTCTTCCCCTATCTGTCGACCTCCGGCCATCGACCGGACCTTCGACCAAGGCATCGTCTGCACCTAAAGGGTCGGACAGCCTCTTTGCAGCCCACCTGAATGCAGCCTCTCAGGAACAGTCAACAGGAGTACAACAAAGGATAAGCGTACAGAACCAGGAGCATTCACCCGCTGCAAACCTACAAATCCTTGACGCTGAAAAACACACGAACATCGAACAAGACGTCGAGGAGACCATGGCAGACGATATGTTTAATGGCTGGACGGGAGCAGCCGGCCATGGGATATACTTTTCACAAACGACTGTTGTACAAACCGCGCCTGATGCGATACTCGAATCCAGCCAGGAATACATTGCCGGCGCCAAAGGCGCGTTGCCGTCTTCCCAAGCACGAATCGAAACAGCAATACACAACCAACCACTCTCCACTTCGGCAAATAACACGAATACCGTACACGCAACCAATGTGGACACCGCCGAGTTCTCTGTTCCGACGCAAGTTCATACTGAAGGCATCCTGCAGAACGATAGCAGTGACAATGCCACCCAGCCGCTGATGCAAACAGCGCAATCCACCGCTGAGTCGACATCCCGAAATCTTTCAGGTCAGGAAAATAACGTTATCCGGATAGACAACACCGCACGACAACCGCGAACCCTCGTTAGCGCTGTTCCCGATGCAGCTGTCTCTATGGATCCGCCTGTGGACAATGGCAGAACTATTACGGTCACCTCAAATGCTGCACCGTTACCGGAGAAATTACAGTCAACGATTGCTCAGACTGCGACACCACAGGGAACCGGTCAGCAGAACACTGCGCAACAAAACAACAATCACACCATCCAGGATGAGCACGGCCAGATCATCACGATCTGCCAATCAAGTGAACCCGAAGAGTTAGCCACAGTTTCCACAGGCAACAACAGGACGGCCGCGGTTGAGACGCCCACTATGCGACAGGATGTCAATAACAACTACATCCATTCCCATCTTCCCAACAATGCGGCCAAAACAGTCTCCAGAAACGGAAGCGGACAACAGCAGGATACAGCGAAAGGAAATCAACAGCATGCGCACATTCCGCAGGAACAGGCAGCCACCAGCGGACCTGCCCAGATCGAGCAGACGGTCTCCCAAACCGGCGGAACGGTAAGCGGCCAGGAACATCAGCCGCTCATCTTTGCCCACCAGCTAACCAATGTACCCTTGGCCGGCAGTTCTTCGTCACCGGTTGCACCTTCCCTGATATCCCTTCCTTCTGGGTTATCCGTTCCTGAAGGCACGGTCGTGGATCAGATGATCGCTCATTTCTCGATGAACCGACAAAATGAATCCAGTGCCATCAACCTCAAACTGCACCCGCAAGAACTCGGTGAACTGCGGATGGAAATCAAGGTGGAGCAGGACAACATCAAAGCCCATATCATTGCACAGAATCCCCAGGCTCAGGAAATGATCGACAAGCATCTTCCGCGGTTACGTGAAGCTCTGGAACAACAGGGCTTACACCTGCAGGAAATCGAGGTAACGGTTGCCGCCAATGATACCGCCGGAGACGAGCGGTTCAGGGAAAACACCGGGCAACAGCAACAGTTCCCATTCACGCGCAACAAGGCCGTTCAGCCGGTTTTCACTCTTGAGACGAGTGCAGAATTCGGAGAGACAGAACAAGCATCCAGCAACCTCAGTGTCCTCGTATAACATCAGGAGAACCCGTCATGACCACTGTCTCCGGAATCACTTCATCCACCACCTCGGCAACAGCAACCGCATCCAATAACACTCTGGGCCAGGATGAATTCCTCACCCTGCTGGTTGCGCAACTGCAAAATCAGGATCCGCTCAATCCTGCTGATGCCACCGAATTCACATCTCAATTGGCTCAGTACAGCCAACTGGAACAACTGTTTAATCTCAATGACTCAATGGACCAGCTTACTGCCGCTCAAAACAGTTCCGAGCGTATTTCAACGTTGAGTCTGATCGGTCAGGATGTGGTCGTCGAAGGGTCAGATTTCACACTGAAGGAAGATGCCGTGCAAATCGGGTACAAGGTGGATGGCACCGTTGCCGGCATTGACATCGCAATCCAAAACAGTACCGGCAAAACCGTTGCCACCCTTTCCGCAAACGATTGTGAGCCAGGGAATCATTTTATAACCTGGGACGGCTTGGCCACAGACGGCACACCTCTTCCTTCGGGAAGCTACAGCATCGTTATCAACACGAAAAGCAGTGGAGACGCAACCGCCACTGTTTCACCGCTGGTGCGAACCGAAGTGACCGGCGTGGACTTGAGCAGCAGTGACCCGATGATCGTCACCAATTTAGGGGAATACAAGGTTTCTGCGCTCTACGGCGCCTATAACAACAGCATAAAGAGTGCTACAAGTGAATGAGCAAGCCCCCTGTCTCAGATGGATCGGGGAAACATGATACCAATGCAAAGCAGTAACAGTTTCGGAAATCCCAGAAATACCACGTACCAACACATCTCTGACGCAACGGACGGCGCGGGGATAATTGAGGAGGGGCCGATCGGTTTTGCAGCCAGCTGACAAGCCGTACCGACCATGTTCTCCACCTTGTTTTTGACCAATTATCCAATTCATCAACCACGCAGGAGGTTGTTATGGGCATTCAAAGTGCTATGTTCAGCGGAGTCAGCGGACTCAACACCAATTCCCAGGCCATGAGCGTTATCGGCAACAATCTGGCCAACACAAACACACTGGCATTCAAGGGTTCACGCACTGTCTTTTCAGACCTCCTATCGAGCAACATCTCCGGTTCGGGCGGCAGTTCCCAGGTCGGTCGCGGTGTGGGTTTGTCCACGGTCGACAGTATTTTCAGCCAGGGGACCTTTGAAACCACCTCCACCAATACCGACGTAGCCATCGAAGGCGATGGTTTTTTTGTGCTCAAAGAAGCCGGTAATGAAACGGCCTACTACAGCCGTTCCGGAGCGTTCCGTTTTAACTCGGAAGGGTACCTGGTCAATCCGGAAGGATTGAGAGTTCAAGGCAAGCAGTTTGATACTCTCGACAACACCGCCCTCCTGCCGGGGGATCCAACGGAAATAAGGGTGGCCAATGTCGGCTTGATCCCAGCCAGCGCAACCACCGAACTGACCTTCACCACCAATCTGGATGAAAATTCCATTGAACTCGGCGGTTCTGCCGCGGACATTGTTCCTGGGGACAAAACGACCTACAACTACTCTGCTTCCTCGCAGATTTACGATTCTCTAGGCAAGACGCACCTGCTCTCGGTGTACTGGCGTCTTGTCAGCGATGCCGGCAACAGCTGGGAATCTGCCTATACCATCGACAACAATGCCGCAACCCTTACCGCACTCGGTGGGAGTCCTTTGACATTTGACAACAAAGGTCAGTTACCTGACACTACCGGTGATCTTGTACCCGATCCGCTATCTGTATCCATTAGTATCCCCGCAGCCACCTGGGGCAACGGCGCAGCCGCTTCAACGATCAACCTCTCCTTTGATTGCACCCAATACGACAGCGATTCCATGGTTATCGGTCAAAAGCAGAACGGTTACGGAGCAGGCGAGCTGACCAATGTCGCCATCAATGGTGAGGGTGTCGTAGTGGCCTCCTATTCCAATGGCAAACAGATCAACATCTCGCAACTGGTCTTGGCAAAATTTCAAAACCCCGCAGGCTTGCAACTCGCTGGTGCCAACCGATATATAGCGTCAGCCGATGTCGGAACTGTCCGGACCGGTATTCCGGGAAAGGAACTCGGTAAGATCTTTACCAATTCCCTGGAACAGTCCAATGTGGATATGGGACAGGAATTTGTTAAAATGATCACTACGCAACGCGGTTTCTCGGCAAATTCCAAAATCATCACCACGGTGGATGAAATGCTCGGTGAGTTGATCAACCTTAAACGGTAAGCAAAGTCATTTTTCCGACACACGGCTGCATTGATCGTCTCGCCCAATGCAGCCGTTCATTTATATCCAGCCTCATTTCTGGTTTCAGGCCTGATCCCGCCGGCAATGGGGATCAATCCAGCAGCTCTTGGCATCTTATTTGCAAATCTGCCTTCGATTTATAGTTTTAGATACACCCGGCGCACCTAGCGCTCCGCATTCTCGACTTAACCATTTGTTCCCTTAAAGGAATACAAGCGTGGATATTGCTACCATAGTCGGCATCGTCGTTTCCTTCGGCCTGATGATCTGGGCCATCCTGATGGGCGGCCCTTTAAGTATCTTTATCGATATCCCCTCAATTGCCATTGTTTTCGGTGGCACCGCAGGGGTTTCCCTGATCAATTTCCCCCTTGCCGATGTGATCGGGACCATAGCTGTTTTCAAAAAAACGGTGCTGATCAAGGAAGCGGACACCAATAAACTCATCACCCAGATGATGGAATTTGCCAATAAAGCGAGAAAAGGAGGCATTCTCTCTCTCCAGGACTCCATTGATTCGATAGACGACAAATTTTTAGTCAAGGCGTTGCAGATGGCGGTGGATGGCCAAGAGCCCGCGGATCTCAAAATCATGCTCCAGAGCGAAATTGACAACATTGCCGCCCGGCACAGCAACGGTGCGGAAATTCTCAGTACCATGGGGGCCATATCACCGGCCATGGGTATGGTCGGTACGCTCATTGGACTGGTGCAGATGTTGCAAAACATGAGCGATCCAGCTGCCATCGGGCCGGCCATGGCCGTCGCCCTGCTCACTACTTTTTATGGCGCGGTCCTTGCCAATGTTCTTTTCATTCCCATGTCGGGTAAGCTGAAAACTCGCTCTAAAACGGAACTCTTACAGAAAACGGTCATCACCGAAGGTATGGAATCGATTCTTTCCGGCGAAAATCCCCGCATCATGGAACAGCGACTCCATGCGTATATTGCCCCCAAAAAACGGGAATCAGTTTTCAAATAAACGGACAGGAAACGTATGGGAAAAGAACCGGAATGCCCCCCTCCAGGATTACCGATGTGGATGGCTACCTACAGTGACCTGGTGACCCTGCTGCTCACCTTCTTCATTCTCCTGCTCACTATGGCCAGCATGGATCCGATCAAATTTATCCAGGCCAAGACCTCGATTCAAGATGCTTTCGGCTGGCGTACCACTGCGGCCCCCGTGCCCTTTTCCATCCCGGTGATCCCTTCGCTGCCCAAAGCGGATTTCACACCCATACCGCGGGAAACAGCCATACCGCACTTCAAGCGCATTCAAAACGATCTGGAACTGGCAAAGCTTGAAGCGCAGGTTGATGCACTGCAAAAAGATAATGATTCCATTGTGTTGCGAGTCAACGACTCCATCCTTTTCGAGCCTGGATCGGCAAGGCTCAATCCTGCCTCGTATCCTGTACTGCGGAAGATTGGGGATATTATCAGGCCGTTGCCGCTGACCATGCGTATAGAGGGACATAGCGACAACACACCGATAGCGGCCGACTCGCTGTCGAATTGGGATTTGTCGGTCGCACGTGCCGTCGCGGTCATGAGTTTCTATCACCGGGGCAACCTCTTTGCCCTTGACCGCATGTCCGCCACCGGATATGGCGATACCCGGCCGGTCGCACCCAACACCTCGGAAGACAACAGGCTTAAAAACAGGCGGGTTGATTTCATCCTGCGAAGCAATCGTTCGGTTGCAGACGACGGCAAACCATCAACTCCTATTCCCTTTTAACTTGTGAGCGTTCACCGCACGCCTAAAAAATTTCCGGTGCAGAGAAGGAAATATCGTTCGGCTGGATACATCGGTAACCCCAATCCCCATCCTCTTGTACACAGGGGATAAAGTCCCACGCAAAGGAAAGCCTCATGGCAGAAAAAGATACGAAAAAAGACGCGCAGAAAAAGGAAGGCGGCAAAAAAAAGCTGCTCATCATTGGCATAGCTGTGCTTGTTGTCCTCCTGGGAGCAGGGGGTGCGGCCTACTATTTTCTCGTCGTCAAGAAAGCGGAACAAACGAAAGTGGAGGAAAGCAAGGCTGCCGCATTGATCAAGCCGATACCACAAGAGGCAAAAATCGGTCCCATGGTGGATATCAAGGAATTTGTCGTCAACATCATCGGCCAGGATGCAGCCCATTATGTCAAAGCCTCACTTTCACTGGAACTGGATAAAGATTCCACCCAAGACGAGGTAAACAAACGCATGCCACAGATCAGAGATGCCATACTCCTGCTCATCGGCAACAAAACCTTCGAGGAACTGCAGGACATTCAGGGCAAGAACCAGGTCAAGGCCGAATTGAAGAGTAAAATTAATTCCTTCTTGACAACCGGCAAGGTCACCAACGTCTATCTCACCGACTTTGTTGTCCAATAAGCTTCATGGAACCGATACTCACCAAAGAAGAAATTGCTGAACTGATCTCGGCAATCAAGACCGGAAATATTTCGCCGGAAACCGTGGGATTCGCCTCCCGCCGTTCGCGGCGCTGTCTTCATGCCGCTGAGATCGATCTTTTCCAGGCCTTCGAGCATACGCACGGAAACGGGGAAATGCGTATCCCCAACCTGGATATTGTCATCGACAGCTTTGCCCGCAACTTCGCCACCAGCCTGACCAACACCCTGCAACGCAACTTCACCGTTGAACGGGAAGACATAACCACAACCGATTTCCAGCAGAGCCTGCAGGACCTTAACGGCCAGGGAGCTGTGGGCATTTACAGCATTGCGCCGCTCAAATACAATTGCCTCTTTCATCTTGATACCCATTTGGCCTTCACCCTGCTGGAAATCATGCTCGGCTCGTCCCATACCAACGAAGCCATTGCCTTTAACCGCAACCTGACCACCATTGAAATTGCCATCCTCAAAACCATGATGATGGAAATCTGCAGTGATTTACAAAAGGCCATGCGACCGATTGTCGATCTGCAGGCCAGCCTGACCAAAGTGGAAAACAATTTTCGACTGGTCAATATTGTTGAGGCGGAAACCGAGGTCCTGGTGACCCAGTTCAATATACGCATTTCAGGGGAACAATGCGGCACGATGCGTTGTATCATCCCCTATCTGACCCTTGAACCATTACGGGAAAATTTCAAAGGACTGGTCTCCATTGCCCAGGCTACCGCCTATAACTGGGCAAAATTCTTCGCCCGTGAAGCCCTGGAAATGGAAAGCACGGTTATAGCCCGTTCCGGTCTGATCAACATGACAATACGCAATATTCTGAGTCTGCAGGCAGGCGACATCATCGACCTGCCGTACAATCCGGAGCATCCACTGACCATCATGGTGGAAGAGCATCCGCTTTTTTTCGCCATTCCCGGCGAACGAAACGGCAAAAAGGCCATTCATGTCACAGGCCGCTACAGTAACCGATTAGGAGGAATCCATGGCAGTATCTGAGGCTTTGGACGAGCAGAGATCCAATACATTGAACCGTGAAGAAACCGCGGAATTACTGAAAGAAAGCCCGCAACAGGCTCTTGGCCACAACGACCATGATACGCTGTCAAAAGATATGCAGTTCCTCTTTGATGTGCCGCTGCAGGTTTCGGTGGAGGTGGGCCGGGCCAGGATTCTGCTCAAGGACCTCCTGCAGATGGGTGAGGGCTATGTGGTCGAACTGGACAAGCTGGCCGGCGAACCCCTTGACCTCTATGTCAATTCCCGCCTCATTGCCCGGGGCGAAGCGGTAAAGGTGGGAGAAAAATTCGGAATCAAGTTGACCGAAGTAGTCAGTCAATCAGACCGAGTGGAGAAACTGGGATAATCTATGCAAGCCCTTGTTGCCGGTCTTTTTCTGCTGCTGTTCCCCACAACGGTTTGTGCCGCTGAATCGCTGTCTATGGGCTCGGCTGTTTTGCAGATGAGTTGGGCGCTGCTGATTGTAGTCGGCCTGATTCTGGCATTATACGGCCTGACAAAAAAACGGTTGCTGTTGGGAAAAATGGGCGGCAATGCGATAAAAATCATTGAAATACGAGCGCTCATGCCGAAATCAACCCTGGCCCTGGTGGAAGTCCGCGGCAAAGAATACCTGCTGGGCATCGGTTCCGATGGGATCCGCCTCCTCGCCGATTTGTCACAGGACGACGCAGGAAACGACAAACCGGATTTCGAATCCGTGCTCGCTGAACAGCAATGAAACGAATTGTACCGTTCATTGCCCTGTTGCTGGTACTCGCACCGCACGGGGCCGCGGCTGTCAATCTGCCGACGCTTTCCTTTGGCGTCAAGGATGCGGCGACCCCGGCAGAAGTCTCAACCGCCCTGCAGGTGCTGTTCGTCCTCACCATCCTCACCGTTTCTCCGGCCATTCTGCTGATGACCACCGCTTTTACCCGGATCGTGATCGTCCTCAGTTTTGTCCGTCAGGCCATGGGGACCCAGAACACCCCGCCCAATCAGGTCCTCCTGGGGCTGGCCCTTTTCCTGACCTTCTTTGTTATGGCTCCGGCATTCAACAAGATCAATACGGAGGCGCTGCAGCCGTATATGCAGGAGACAATTACTCAGCAGCAGGCCATGGAACGCTCGGTGAATGTCATGCGCGATTTCATGTTTTCCCAGGTTCAGGAGAGTGAATTGCAACTCTTCATCGACATCACCGAGGAGGAACAACCCGCCAATAAAAAAGACATCTCCTCGATGATCCTGATCCCGGCCTTCATGCTCTCTGAGCTCAAGCGTTCCTTTCAGATGGGATTCATGATTTATGTTCCCTTCCTGGTCATAGATATGCTGGTTGCTTCGGTGTTGATGTCCATGGGCATGATGATGCTGCCGCCCATTGTTATCTCCCTGCCCTTCAAACTCCTGCTGTTTGTTCTGGTTGACGGCTGGCAGCTGGTTATCGGCTCGCTGATGAAAAGCTTCAGCTGAACCAGAGACTCCACCTTCTTCCCCCGCGAGGCATACCATGACTCCAGAAGCTGTTATCCATATCGGCAGAAAGGCAGTTGAAACCGTCCTGCTGACCTCTGCCCCCATGCTGCTGTCCGCCATGGTGATCGGCCTGTTGATCAGCATTTTTCAGGCCGCGACCCAGATCAACGAGCAAACCATGACCTTCATCCCGAAAATTGTGGTGGTCTTTCTCAGCCTGCTGATTTTCGGCCCGTGGATCATTGAAACACTGATCACCTTTACCACCGGCATTATCGAACAAATCGCCACGGTTGGCCGATAAGGTTTTCTCGGCGCAAGAGACAGTCAATGGATCTGCACCTCATCCCGCTCCAGGAGTTCCAGAGCTTTCTCCTGTGCCTGGCCCGGGTCATGGCTCTGCTCACCGCAATCCCCGCCTTTGCAGGCAGCCAGGTTTCTGCGCAGATAAAAATCGGCCTGGCAATGGCCACCAGCTTGCTGCTCTTTCCCAGCATGGCACCGTATACGCCCAAGGTGGCCTTCACTGTAACCGAATTCGGTGTCCTGATTGTCAATGAAATACTCCTGGGAGTCTTGATCAGCCTGGTCGCCCAACTGGTCTTTGCCGCAGTGACCTTCGGCGGCACAGTCATCGGCTATCAGATGGGGTTTGCCGCCGCCAACATTTTTGACCCGCAAACCACGCAGCAACTCTCCCTGATGAGTCAGTTCATCAATATCCTTGCCCTGCTCGCCTTTCTCAGCTTCAATATCCACCATTTTTTCTTTCGAGCCATTGTCGAATCCTATATCCTGCTGCCTCCCGGATTTCTTGATTTTTCCCAGGGCGCCGTGCAGGAACTGATGCGGCTGGGCAGCAACATGTTCGTTCTCGGCGTTAAATTCAGCGCCCCGGTTTTAGCCCTGTTGCTCATGGCCAATCTGGTCCTCGGCATCCTGGCACGGGTGTTCCCCCAACTCAACGTTTTCATGCTTTCCTTTCCCATCAATATAGGTATCGCCTTTTTTGTCATCGGCCTGACACTTACCGCGACACTCTCCGTTCTGCGCCGGGAATTTGACACCATGGGCGAAAACATCCTGAATCTGCTCCAACTGCTGCGCTAGCACCCCCCTCACCGCCTCCAATCATTGTCCTGTCCCAGCAACGAACAGGGTACATTTTCCGGTGTATAATTTGCAACGCAACTGGAAAGCAGGACCCATGACAGATTTCTTCAACCGGCCCTTTTTCCTGCACACCGATTGTTACCGGCACGACAGGTATCGGCATCTATTGACACAGCATGGCTGAAAACAACTCCTCCGGTGAACGCACCGAAACCCCCTCGGCGAAACGCAGAGCCGATTTCCGCAAAAAAGGGCAGGTGGCCCAAAGCCGCGAAGTGCAGAATGCCGCCATGTTCACCCTGCTCCTTTTGTTCTGGATATTTTTTGCCCCTACCTTTTGGGATGATATCAGAGAACTTGTCATATCGATCTGGAGGAGCAGCGGGGCGTATGCCATTACAACCCTTTCCATCATGCGACTCGCCTATTTCCTTACCATCAGCATGGCCATGGCACTGGCCCCCCTGTTTCTGGTAGCACTTGTCACCGGTTTTTTCGCGACCTTCCTGCAGATTGGCTGGCTGTTCACTACCAAACCCATGATGCCGGATTTTGCCAAACTCAATCCCATAACGGGCATGGGCAGATTTTTTTCCAAACGATCCCTTGTCGAAGTTATTAAATCCTTGCTCAAAGTCGGCCTTATAGGCTGGATCGCCTTTAAAACATTACAAGGAGAATTTGATGAGGCCCTGCTGCTGGGCGAAATGCCGGTGGAAGAAACGATACGGTACCTGGCTAAAACGGCCGCTCTTATCATGGCCAAAGTTGCAGCCATCATGATTGTTCTTGCCGCCCTGGATTACGGCTTTGTCCGCTATGAGATGGAAGAAAAAATGAAAATGACCAAGCAGGAACAAAAGGAGGAAATGAAGGAGACCGAAGGTGATCCGCATATAAAGTCAAAAATCCGTTCCATCCAGCAGCAGATGGCCCGGCGCCGTATGATGGCCGCCGTACCGCAAGCGGATGTGGTCATCACCAATCCCACCCATATCGCGGTGGCGCTCAAGTATGAGGCTGGAAAGATGGAGGCCCCTGTAGTCCTTGCAAAAGGCCAGGATATCGTGGCGGAAAAAATTCGTGAAATAGCTCGTGAGCATGACATCCCGCTCGTTGAAAATCCGCCAGTGGCAAGATTATTGCATAAAAAAGTGGAGATAGGACAGTCGATTCCGGACGAAATGTTTAAGGCGGTGGCCGAGATACTGGCCTACGTATACTCACTCAAAGGTGTGAAAAAATAATGGAAGCAACAGGGAGACCAACGCTGCTGAGCCGGATTCGCCCGAGCGAACTGCTGCAGCGAAGTGACATCATGGCACCATTGGGAATCATCGGCATTCTTATGCTGATGATCATCCCCCTGCCGCCCATGCTGCTTGACCTCTGCCTGTCACTCAACATCACCATTGCCATCCTTATCCTTATTATCAGTCTCTACACGGAAAAGGCTGTTGAGTTTTCAATCTTCCCCTCCCTTCTTCTCGCCACGACCCTGTTTCGTCTCTCGCTTAACGTTGCCTCCACGCGGTTGATTCTGCTGCACGGCAACGAAGGTATGCAGGCTGCCGGCTCAGTCATCGAAGCATTCGGCCAGTTTGTGGTTGGCGGCTCTTATGTCGTCGGCATGGTCGTTTTTGTTATCCTGGTCCTTATCAATTTCATTGTCATCACCAAGGGCGCTGGCCGTATTGCTGAAGTGGCGGCACGATTCACGCTGGATGCCATGCCCGGCAAACAGATGGCTATTGATGCCGATCTCAACGCCGGTCTCATCGATGAAGCCACCGCCCGAAGTCGTCGTGAAGAGATCGCCAATGAAGCCAATTTTCACGGAGCCATGGATGGTGCCTCGAAATTCGTTCGCGGTGACGCCATTGCCGGTATCATCATCACCCTGATCAATATCGGCGCCGGCTTTATCATCGGTGTGCTGCAGAAGGGCATGCCTCTTGCCGAAGCTGCCAAAAACTACACCATTCTCACCGTGGGCGACGGTCTGGTCGGTCAGGTCCCGGCTCTGATCATTTCAACGGCCGCCGGTATGCTGGTGACCCGCTCCGCTGCACGTAACGATTTCGGCACGGAACTGAAATCGCAATTCACCCGCTATGCCAAAGCCCTTTGGGTTGTAGCAGCCATTCTTCTCGGCTTTGCCATAATCCCGGGCATGCCCTTTTTTCCTTTTCTTGTCATCGCGTCAGCACTGGCGTATACAGCCTATAGGCTCGACAAAGCTGAAAAGGCGAAAGCATTGGAAGAAGTCCAGGTGGAACTGCCGCAACCGGCAGCCAAGCCTGATCATGATTATGAAAAAATGCTCAATGTCGACCTGATTGAACTCGAGGTCGGCTACGGACTCATCCCCTTTGTTGATGCGGCCCAAGAGGGGGAACTGCTCACCCGTATCCAGTCAATCCGTAAGCAGTTCGCCCTGAACAGTGGATTCATTGTCCCACCCGTGCACATCAAGGATAATCTGCAGCTCAACCCGAACCAGTACACCGTTAGCCTCAAAGGAGTCAATATCGCCGGTGCCGAGATGATGCCAGGGTATTATATGGCCATGGATCCGGGCATGGTGACCGAAACCATCAAAGGCCTGCCCACCAGAGAACCGGCCTTTGACCTGCCTGCTCTTTGGATTACTGAAGACAAACGGGAACGCGCGCAGATTTCCGGCTACACAGTGGTCGACTGCATCACGGTCATGGCCACGCATGTCAGCGAGGTCATCAAACAGCATGCCCATGAACTGCTCGGCCGTCAGGAGACCCAGAACCTGATTGACAATCTGGCCAAGAGCTATCCGAAACTGGTTGAGGAATTAGTTCCGCATGTTTTGAATCTGGGTATCATCATGCGCGTGCTCCAGAACCTGTTGCGCGAAGGTCTTTCCATCCGCGACCTGCGGAGCATTCTCGAAACCCTGGCCGATTACGCGCCCATGACCCAGGATACGGACATTCTCACCGAATACGTCCGCCACGGCCTGGCCCGCTCTATCTCTGCCACCCATGTCCAGAATGACGGCGTCATGCCGGTTATTACCCTGGACAGAAAGGTAGAAGAAGCTATCCAGACAGCCATCCAGCACCGGGAACGCGGCAGTTACCTGGCCTTGGATCCCAAAACGGCACAAAAAATTCTGGACAGCCTCAGCGCCCTTTTCTCATCTTTTACCGGAGGACAACAGCCGGTGCTGCTGGTGCTGCCGCAAATCAGGCCGCATGTACGCCGGCTGACCGAACGGTATTTCCCCAACATGGCCGTGTTGTCGCATAATGAAATCACCACGCAGATACGTATTCAATCCATCGGAACGGTGACCATCAATGCAAGTTAAAGTCTTTGAAGCAAAAGACATGGCTACCGGCCTGAAAATGGTCAAGGAGGCTCTCGGACCGGATGCGCTTATTCTTTCAACCCGAACCATTCGCAGCGGCAAGTTCGGTATGATGGGCAAACCGATAATGGAAATCACCGCGGCTATCGACAACGCCTGGCCCGAACCACCGGAGCAACCGGCTCTCGATACCCGGCGGAGACGACCGGCACCGCGACAGGAACGCTCCGAACCGCAGCAAGATCTCTCGTATGAGGAGATCTGGGCGCGCAGGGATCGCACACCGCGGCCAGATCCTTATCAACCACCACCACGGCCCAGCGAGGACCTCCAAAATGAGCTTGCTGAACTGCGTACCATGGTCCAGGGGCTTTCCAACCGTATTACCGGCCTGGATACCACGACCCGACGCACACCGCATGTCGAACCGGAATTCGCTGCCCCGGTCGGCAGCAACAGTGCTGTTGACCCGGTCATCGCTTTTCTCTCCAGCTACGGTATCAACCCGGAAACCGCCCAGGTGGTAGCCCGCTTCACCCGCGACACCATCGAAAGGGTCAGCAATCTCGACAGCGCCGACCTGACTTCAATCCTCAAGGCTGCCATCGCCCGGCTTTTTACCACCGAAAAACTACTCGAAGAGCGCCCGACCCGCCCAATGTGCATCAGCCTCATCGGCCCTACCGGTGTGGGCAAAACCACGACCCTTGCCAAAATCGCGGCGCACTACCTGAGCCGATTCGGCGGGAAAATTGCGCTGATCACCATTGACACCTACCGTATCGCGGCTGTTGAGCAGATCAAGGTATATGGCGAAATCATGCGGCTGCCGGTAGAAGTGGTCATCAAGCCACAGGAACTCGATCAGGCCCTGGAGCGATTCCGGAACTACGACCTGATTCTCATCGATACCGCGGGACGCAGCCCCAAAAACAGCATCGACCTTCAGGAACTGGCCGCTTTTCTCCGCCCGCATCCGGAAATTGCAAACAATCTCCTGCTGGCGGCAACCACCAGAGAACGAGAACTGGAAGAGACCATAAGACGATTTGGCATCCTGCCGATCAGCAATTTTATTTTCAGTAAGATCGACGAATGCGACCAACTGGGCGTTCTGCTTAACATCCATTATAAAAATGACACGCCTATCTCTTTTCTTACCAATGGACAGAGGGTCCCGGAGGACCTCATCATGCCGTCTCCGACAGCAATCGCCGATCTTATCATGAACGACAACAGGATTAAGCATCATGGCTGAGAATGCAGTACGTCCCATGGACCAGGCTGGCACTTTGCGAGCAATGAATAATACGGATAAGACGCAGGAACAAACGAGCCCTACCACAACCCGCGTTTTTTCCATCACCAGCGGCAAAGGCGGCGTCGGCAAAACAGCGGTGGTGGCCAACCTGGCGGTCCTCCTTGCCCGCATGGGTAAACGCGTACTGATTCTCGATGCCGACCTGGGCCTGGCAAATATTGACGTGGTTTTCGGACTGGCCCCCGGTTTTAATCTCAACCACTTTTTCTCCGGTGAACAGAGTCTGGAAACGATTCTCACCGAGGGGCCCGAGGGTATAAAAATACTGCCGGCCGGATCAGGCATACAACGTTTCACCCGGCTCGATTCCCAACAGAAAATGCGGCTGCTGGATGCGCTCGATGCCATGCACAACGATTTCGATTTTGTACTCATCGACACGGAAGCAGGTATCTCGGAGAATGTTACCTATTTCAACACCGCGGCCCACGAGATCCTGGTCGTCACCACACCAGATCCCACAGCCATAACCGATGCGTACGCACTCATGAAATTGCTTTCCAACCAATATCATGAAAAGCATTTCAATCTGATTGTCAACTTCATCAGGAATGAAGAAGAAGCCCTTGACGTGTATCGCAAACTCAACATGGTGGCCAACCGGTACCTGGATATTTCCATTGATTATATCGGCTCTATTCCCCGAGATAAATTGATGGTGGACGCCATCCGCAAGCAAAAGGTACTGGCGCAGCTCTTCCCGGAGTCAAAAACCACACTCGCCTTCGAGGCTCTGGCAAGAAACATTATGCAGGAACCCCAAACCCTCGAACCCAAAGGATCGATCCAGTTTTTCTGGAAACGACTGCTGGAATTCAGGAGCAAATGATGACACGCCGAAAAACGATGTCCACTTCCAACAACAAATGATGCCCTATGCTACCCCACATACCACCTCTAGATGACCGCTCTCTGCTGATCCGCGAGAACATGCCGCTGGTCGAACTGGTGGTGCAGCGCATGGTACCCCAGGTCCCCAGCTTTATGACCAAAGAAGATATGGTCAGCGCAGCCATGGTCGGCCTCATTGACGCAGCCAATAAATTTGACCCGACGAAAGGGGTGAAATTTAAAACTTTTGCCGAATACCGGGTTCGTGGTGCCATTCTTGACGAAATGCGTAAGCTCGACTGGTTTTCCCGCTCTTTGCGCGACAAACAAAACCAGCTGACCCAGACCATGCTCAGGCTGGAGCGACAGCTCGGCCATTCACCGGAAGAGGACGAAATGGCCCAGGCAATGAACATGAGCATGGATGAATACCATGATATGCTGGGACAAGTAAGTCATCTGGGGTGTGTCAGTCTCCACGAGACCCTGGATCATTCGGAAGAAGGACAGAGCTTTCTTGACAGTTTGGAGGATGTCGGCGGACCGCTCCCGTCCGACCTCATCGAAAAAGCGGAAATGACCAAAATCTTAGCCGAAATTCTTGAAGAGTTATCGGAAAAAGAACGTTTGGTCATCGCTCTGTACTATTACGAAGAACTAACCCAAAAGGAAATAGCGGAAGTACTCAGTGTTTCCGAGGGTCGAGTGTCCCAATTGCACAGCCAGGCTCTGCTCAAACTGCGCGTCAAACTGATCAACTCCGAACTCTACGAACCCTGA
>JBFJXW010000064.1:0-17241 GCA_041622895.1 Desulfobulbus sp.
CCCTCCTTCTTGCTCTTGGACTCAATTTTTTTGCCTATTGGAATTCCGATAAAATGGCCTTAGCCATGAACCAGGCTCGTGAAGTGTCGATGGCGGAGGCTCCCGACCTGCATGGCTTGATCGCTGGGCTGGCAGCGCGAGCCGGTATCCCCAAACCCAAGGTCTATGTAGTCGACAATTCGACCCCGAACGCCTTTGCCACCGGAAGAAATCCGGATCACGCTGCTGTCGCAGTGACCACCGGCATACTACAGGTACTTGACCGTCATGAACTGGAAGGCGTCATTGCCCATGAGTTAGCCCATATCAAAAATCGGGACATTCTCATCGGTTCCATAGCTGCCGTTATGGCCGGAGCAATTTCGTATCTGGCGACCATGGCGCAATGGGCCATGATTTTCGGTGGCGGTCGTAACGATGAGGAAGGTGGCAGCAATCCCTTGGGTATGCTGGTGGCCATGATTGTGGCACCACTTGCTGCCTCATTGATTCAGATGGCTATTTCCCGTAGTCGCGAATATATTGCGGACGCCACAGGGGCCCAGATTTGCGGGCACCCTAAATCACTGGCCAGTGCACTTCACAAGCTATCAAACTACAATGCGCAACGGCCAATGGAGGTCAACCTGGCCTCAGCACAAATGTATATCGTCAACCCACTCAAAGGCGGTACCATCGCTGGTCTTTTTTCAACCCATCCACCAATGGAAGAACGAATCCGCCGGTTACTGAGCATGTAATCCTGGTATCGGCGACGGCTGATTTGTATTCCGATAAAAAAATTACAGTTGGTTGATCATTCCGGCAAAGCCTTGAGCGTCAAGACACCCTTGACCTAACATTATGCCTGCAATTCCTGGCAGTTGCCAGATTGATTCGCCATTGGCAACCGTCACACCTCCACCATACAACACCGGCCGATTGTCAGTTCTTCTCGCTATCTGCGCTAACACGGTGCTGAGTTCGGCCTGGTTTCTAGCCATTTCAAAAGATACCGGGGTTACGGGAGTGTACGCCCAGATCAGCTTACCCAACTCCTCGGCAGCCATGGCCGCCGTCTGTGCCACCAGCAACTCACGATCGAAGCAGACAATGGGCTGCAATTCTTCCGCCAGTGATTCATAGGCCTGGCGGGCGACATCCTGCGTGGTTTCATAAAAATACCGTCGCCTTTCCCGATGTCCAATCAGCGTATACTTCACCAGACCGCGCAACCAGGCTGTTGGTAACGAACCCGTATAGCTTCCTTGAGGATACGACGATACCCCCTGAGCGGCAAGGGATACTCCGGGAAGATGTTTGGTCTTGGCAAAGACCCGTTCCAGGTAGAATGCCGGTACAGCGAGCACAACTTCTATGTTATCTCTTGGATGAAAAGCAGCAGCAAAACGCTCACACCACTGCATCCCCTTTTCTGGAGACAGGTTAGCTTTCCAATTGGCAAGCACGATTTTTCTCATTCATCCTCCTCGAAATACAATTGCAGAAAACTCTCCTGCCTTTCAATGATCAATGGTGGAGCTGTCTTTGCGAAGGTGTTCCCGTTTGATCGGGCGAACCAGCGGGGCTTTGGTTTTCACCTCAGGAGCATGCTGATTTCTATTCTTTGGCAGCAACACTGCCAAGGCCCCGACGATTGCGAGAACAAGCAGGGTCAGGGCCAGTACCCGGCTCAAAAACCGCAACCCTGCCAACCACTTTTCACCTGACGCCACCGTTTTGCTTCCCGGTCTCTTCAATTCAGCGCCTCTCTTGGGCAAAAAGGGCTCCCAGCACGGTGCGTACCTGTTGCTCATCCGCACCGTTGATAGCAATGGTTTTATTTCGGCTTTGCTGACCGCTCTTGATAACAAAAGCTGATTTGGGGAGATGGAAAAACTTGGCCAAGTAGGCGATAACGGCCTTATTGGCTTTGCCGTCCACCGGCGGGGTAGTCAGGCGAAGTTTAAGTGCATCACCCTGCAGGCCGGCTATTGCATTGACCGATGCACGGGGTTGAACGTGCAATCGCAGGAGCAGTGAACCATCTGGCGTGGTCAACAAACAAGGCAACCCCTGGCAAGACGACATGGAAAGGAAAAAAAACGGATGCAGTTGAGTTACAGCACTATTGCAGCCCCATGGCTATCTGCTGCAGGGTCGGTACCAAGAAACTCTGAAGAAAAACGATAAGGAGAATGAGGATCATGGGACTCAAATCGAGGCCACCCATGATGGGTACGACTTTTCGAATTTTCATTAAGAGAGGATCCGTAGCCTGACGAAGAAAACGGACAATAGGATTATACGGATCAGGACTCACCCAAGAGATGACGGCTCGGGCAATAACCACCCAAATATAGGCACTGAGCGCAAAATTAATCAATTTGGCGATTGCCATAATAAAATTTCCAAGCATGAACATAGCGCTTTCCTGTTCTTAGTATGAATAAAAAATGAAGCGATGACTCGCTATACGATCAGGACTGAAGAAAAAAAACCAGCTACAAGGTTCAATCCCTGCACACGTTATCAAGACACCCGACTTCCGGCAGCGATGGGACTTGTAACCGTTGTCAAGACCAGTTTTTCCGTTCCGTCAGCCTGTTGTTCCTTGGCGGCCAATACCATCCCCTGGGACAGTATCCCCATCAATTTAGCCGGTTTTAGGTTAGCGGCAATAATAACCCGCTGCCCAATCAAATCTTCCGGACAGTAATGCAAGGCGATACCAGCGACAATAGTTCGCTCCTCGGGTGCTCTCACGGTCAGCTTCAGCAATCGATCCGATTTGGTCACCTTTTCCGCCGTAACAATTTCCGCCACCCGCAACTCTACAGCGTTGAACTGATCAAAACTGATCAAGCCCTCGCCCAAATCGGTCTTCGCTTTCGTTTTTATCTGTTGCTTAGCAGCTGGCGGTGTGGATACATCCGTTTTTTTATCGAGGCGCGGAAAGAGCTGCGTTCTTTTATCAATCACGGTGCCGGCAGGAATCCCCTCCCAATTAAGCGTATCCTCTATAGTTGCATCGGCATATTTTGCCTGCATCCCCAAGGCCATCGCCATTTTCTCGGATGTTTGGGGCATGATGGGTTTCAACACCAACGTTATCTTCCACAGGGCCTCGGCCAGGATATAGAGAACGGTCGGCAAACGATGAGCAGCCTGACGGGTATCTTTGACCAACTCCCAGGGGGCATTGCTGACGATGTAACGGTTGAGCAGGCCGATCACTTCCCAAATTGCCTGCAGGGCTTTATGAAATTTAAAGTCATCCATGCTTTCGCGGTATTGGGCCACCATAGCGGACATAGCACTCTTCAGTTCACGGTCATCTGGTGTAAACTCCCCTCCATGTCCCGGAACCTGTCCCTCGGCATACTTATCAATCATGGTCAGGGACCGAGAAAACAGATTGCCGAGATCATTGGCCAGATCAGCATTGTGACGGGCAAGGATAGCATCGCTGGAGAACGAAGAATCCAAGCCGAAACTCATCTCGCGTAGGACAAAATAACGGACAGTATCCACCCCGTAAATATCCACCAGCTCCTTCGGTCTGACCACATTGCCAAGAGACTTGGACATTTTGGTGGCATCAACATTCCAATAACCATGAACATGCAGGCGTTTATAGGGTTCCAGGCCCATGGCCCGAATCATGGTCGGCCAGTAAATAGCATGAGGTTTTAGAATATCCTTGGCAATGACATGTTCGGCGACACCCCAGTATTTCGCGAAATCCGGGCCATCGGGATAACCGATACCGGTCAGGTAATTAATCAAGGCATCAAACCAGACATAGGTGACAAACTTCTCATCAAAAGGCAGGGGAATGCCCCAGGTTAGACGGGAGGTCGGCCGGGAAATACACAGGTCTTCCAGTGGTTCACTGATAAAGGACAACACCTCGTTGCGGTATCGTTCAGGGGTAATGAATTCAGGATGGGATTTGATATGATCGACAAGCCAATCCTGATATTTAGACATCCGGAAAAAATAATTTTGCTCGCTGATAGCTTTGGGCTCCACCAGATGATCAGGACACTTGCCGTCTACCAGTTCCTTTTCAGTGAGAAAACGCTCACACCCTTTACAATACAGACCGGAATATTCACTAAAATAGATATCATCCCGGTCATATACCAATTGCAAGATATCCTGGACGGTTTTGATATGGTCGGAATCGGTGGTTCGAATAGTGTAATCCTGACACACTGAAAGCAACGGCCACGTATCCTTGAAGATGGCGCTTATCCGGTCGACATATTGCCGTGGCGTTTCTTCGGCCTTGGCGGCTGCCTCGGCGATTTTCTCTCCGTGTTCATCGGTACCGGTCTGGAAGCGGACATCGTCACCGCAAAGACGTCGAAAACGACTGTAGGTATCGGTGACAATGGTGGTATAGGCATGCCCTAAATGAGGCATGGCATTGACATAATAGATCGGCGTAGTGACGTAGGTTGTCATAATCTAAGTATATTTGTTAATTGATGGCGGGACTAGTCGCTTACGGCCGGCTGACTGTTGAATCGGTCCAGATGGGTCTTTGAGTTTTCAGCGCGGCTTACTCGTCCTCCGGCTTGGGTTGCGATTGCGCCTCGTTGATATCGACGGATGTTTGCCGGGAGGTCCCGCCTCCTTTTTTGCCCTGCCCTTTGCGGCCGGAGCTTTTCGGCATCGGATCTGCGGCCCGCCACTCTTCCTCGGAAAGCATCCGCTCCTCTCCCTCGGAAGAAACCGTTGCTACCTTACCGAGCAGGGGAATCTGTCTGGTAACAAGGTAGGTCTTACCTTCAAACAGAATAGAGCGTCCCACTCGTGGCATCCCCTTTTTCATGGTACGATAGGCATCGTATTCATAGGTCAGGCAGCAGAGTAAGCGATTGCACAAACCTGAAATTTTCGCTGGGTTGAGCGGCAGATCCTGGGCTTTGGCCATTTTGATCGATACCGAATCAAACTTGGTCAAAAAAGAAGTGCAGCATAGCTCGCGCCCACAGGCCCCGATCCCGCCTATCATCTGCGTTTCATGGCGGACCCCTATTTGGCGCATTTCCACACGAGTACGAAACTGCTGGACAAGCACTTTAACCAGTTCCCGGAAATCGACCCGGCTTTCAGCAGTAAAATAAAAGATGATTTTAGAACCGTTGAAAAACCGTTCCACTCGCACCAAGTGCATGGGCAAATGCAACAGTTCGACGTGTTTGCGGCAAAGTCGAAATGCATCCTGTTCCAACTGCGGCAGGAGCACATATTGTTCATTTTCTTCGTCGCTGACACGACGTTGAATACGATAATTCACCGGCCGTTCGATTTCGGTGTCCACAGCCCCGGCAGAGCGGGCAATGATCATTGCCGGTTCCGGCCCCTGATCGGTCCGGACCAGAACCCGGTCGCCTCGGACAAGATCGCCGACCTGTGCACTGGCAGTAAACTCCTGTCCTTGCTCGCGAAAACGGATTTTATAATAATGAAGAACCGCTTCCTCGCTGTCGTCTTGCCCGAAAAAGGGCTGTTCAGCAGGCGGCGGTCCGGTTTGCTCGTCTGTCATGTCGTTTTACGATAAAGGAATGCTGCAGTCAAAAAGATCCAGGAGAAGCACTTCGCTGGTCAGACCGCGGTTACAGTTTCTGGCAAGCGCCTGTTCCGTCAGGTCAATGGCCGCCATCTTATCAGAAAGCTGCTGCAAATTCCAGCGTTCTCTTGTCCGTAACACTTCAGGAGAAAAGGTAGCACAGGTGATGGAGGTGGCTGCGGCCATGCAGTTTTTAAAAAATATACGCAACATGGCAAGAAGCGGTTCAACCCCCTCCTTACTCTCTGCCACCTCGACAGCAAGGGCCAAGACCTTTTCGACACGCTCAGCCCGACTCCCCGTATTGCCTGTCATCTCGTCGATCAGCTTTTGGTAGAGCAATAAGATACCGCCGACTTCAATATTCAGAGCCTGACCAGGGCAGCCATCAGCCAGGGCTGCAAGGGTCCTACTCCCCTCCATGCCTACTTCCGGCTTGCAACGATGAATAATTTCGGCTGCTAACGGCAGAGGCAAGGGGGTAAAGGGAATGACCTGGCAGCGGCTGACAATGGTAGCAAGAATCGACCCGCTTGAGTTTCCCACTAGAATGAGGAGGTTATTGGGTGGTGGTTCCTCCAGAACTTTGAGCAGACTGTTGCCAGCTTCCCGCCGCATGGTATGGACGTCTTCCAGCAAGACGATCCGCTGCTTACCCTCAAACGGCGCATAATTGAGCGCTTTTTTCAGACTGCGGACCTGGTCGATCTTGATTGCCGCACCATCTGGCCGAATCCGGACGAAATCCGGATGATTATCCGATTGAAATTTCAAGCAGCCGGGACAGGATCCGCAAGGCTTGGCCGCTTGTGGTTGCTGGCAGAAAAGAACTGCGGCCAGATCAAGAGCAACGGTGGTTTTACCGACGCCGTCGGGGCCTGCAAAAAGATAAGCATGTGCCAACCGCCCGCTGGCCACAGCCCTACTCAACAATGCGAGTGCTTTAGCTTGCCCTATAATATCGGAAAAATCCATGAATTAAAACAAGGAACGCTGGCGATGGGCAAGTGACTGAGGAGCCCCTCCTGAAGGTGACGGAGATTCCTTTTCGGGAGACGAATCGATTTCCGGTTGTTCTTCCAGCGCCTCGGTGTCGTCCGTTTCACTATTATTTGCCCGAAGAAAGAGATAGCGCTCCAGAGGTCGCTGATAATCGGTCCACTGCCAACCCTTCCCTTCCATTTTACCGCGAAGCCCCTCCATGTAATTCACTTTGGCGTCCATATCGTCGAGATGATGGAGAATAATAGCCTCAGGGGTCATCGGCAGGACCGGGGAGCCAAAGGCCAGCTGCCCATGATGGCTAAGGATGATATGCAGCAGCTGGTCCACTCGTTCCGAGGCAAGATCGGTTATCTTTTCAGCTGCCTTACGGACCATTTCCACGCCCATGACAAGATGGCCAACCAGCCGCCCCCGATCAGTATAGCCAAAAGGTGGTTTGGTAAAATTGAATTCTTCGATTTTGGCGATATCATGGAGCAACGTTCCGGCGATGAGCAGCTCGCGGTCCAGCAAGGGATAATGAGCCGCGGTCTTCTCCGCCATTCCCACAATCGACAAGGTATGTTCTATCAAACCGCCAATATAGGCGTGGTGCATTTTTTTCGCGGCTGGAGCGCGTTGGAACCGTTCCAAAGTGTCACCCTGAAAAATCTCGCGAAGCAGTGCCTTGATTCCCTTATCGTTAATACTCTCGATAACAGCATCTAACTCGCCGGCCATCTCGGATAGCGATCGAGCGCTCGCCGGCATGAAATCCGCCAAGGTTACCGTATGTTCCTCCACCCGTTGCAGGGAGCTGACGCCCAATTGCAATTGATCCCGGAAAGATTTGGCGATTGCCTGCACCAGCACAAAATTGCCTTCTTCAGCCTGGGCATCAAAATGGAGGGCGTTTTCCCAGATCCGGGCCTCGATTTCGCCGCTTTTATCCATCAGCCCAAGGGCAAGGTAGGGCTTGCCGGCTTTAGTTTCAGCAAGCGATTTCCTGGCCACCAGGAAGACCTCCTGCAGCTGCTGTCCGGCACTCAACTGGGCGACAAATACTTTTTTGGTAACAGTCTGGTTCATATCACACATTGAAACGAAAGAGGATGCAATCTCCGTCCTGAACGACGTATTCTTTCCCCTCCGAACGCATCAACCCCTTATCACGAGCAACAGACTCGGACCCGCAGGTTATATAATCGTTATAAGCAATCACCTCGGCTCGAATGAAACCTCGTTCAAAATCAGAGTGGATTTTGCCCGCCGCCCCCGGTGCCTTGGTGCCCTTTTTTATAGTCCATGCTCTTGTCTCCTTTTCACCGACGGTGAAATAGGTAATGAGTCCAAGCAACTCATATCCCGCCTTGATCAGACGGTGCAACCCTGGTTCCTCCATCCCCATGTCAGACAGGAACTCCCGCTGCTCTTCACTGTCTAACAGGCTCAACTCTTGTTCAATCGCGCCAGCAATGGTCACCAGAGATGCAGCTTCCTCGGCAGCGACTTGAGCAAGCTGCTCGACATAGACATTACCCGTGGCGAGATCTTCTTCACTGACATTGGCAACATAAAGCACCGGTTTAGTAGTCAGAAGGCAGAGATCACGGAGCAGTTCTTTTTGCTGATCATTTGCGGTGATAATGGTCCGGGCGGGTTTCCCCTGATCAAGAACGACCTGGACCTGCTCGAGAAAAACCGCTTCAGCCAGAAATTTCTTGTCGCCCGACTTCGCCTGGCTGCGCGCCTTCGCCAGACGTTTACCAACGGTATCAAGATCAGCAAGAATCAGTTCCATCGATATTACTTCCAGATCGCGCAAGGGATCCACGTTTCCATCCACATGGACAACATTGTTGTCCTCAAAACAGCGCACGACATGCAAAATAGCGTCGACCTGACGAATGTGACCCAGAAACTGGTTACCCAGTCCCTCTCCTTGACTCGCTCCCTTAACCAGACCTGCAATATCAACGAACTCCATCTGGGTTGGGACCTTACTTTTAGTCTTCGCCAGAACTGCCAGCTTATCAAGCCGCTCGTCCGGCATGGGGACAATGCCGACATTCGGCTCAATGGTGCAAAACGGATAATTTTCCGCTGCAATGGCAGCAGCAGTCAACGCATTAAATATAGTGGACTTGCCCACATTAGGCAGTCCAACAATTCCACAACGAAATCCCATGGGATCCTCAATCTCGGTATCGGCAACGTCAGGGGGAGAAGAGGCGGACATCGCCCACTCCCTCTTGCTCAGCCCGGTATATCGGGTATAGTTGCTCTTTTTTCATCGGTCCAGACGGTTCCCTGTGATACACTATCCTTTACCTCTTGTGCAAGCAGTTATGAAAATCGACATCCTGATAAAAAACTGCATGGTTCTTCCCCATGCGGGTGAGCACGCCATACTTACGAACGCCTTCATAGCCATCGGCGACTCCAGAATTCTGCAGATCGGCCCCATGGAAGTATGCCCGCCAGCCGACACAGCGACAGTGGTGGACGGACAGGGACAATTGGCCATGTACGGCTTTGTCAACGGCCACTGCCACGCTCCCATGACCCTGTTTCGGGGCATGGCCGACGATTTGGCTTTGATGACCTGGCTTAACGATCATATTTTTCCTGCCGAAGCGCGGCATGTTAATCCCGAGATGGCCTACTGGTGCGCCAAACTGGCCGCCGCCGAGTCACTGCTCGGAGGGGTGACAACAGTTGCTGACGGTTATTTTTTTGAAGATGAGGTTGCCCGCGCCTTTGCTGAAACCGGTTGTCGCTGTGTAGCCGCCCAGGCGGTTATTGATTTTCCGGCTCCCGGAGTCCCGGACCCGAAATACAACATCGAAGCCGCTGAGCGCTTTCTCGACCGGTGGCAAGACCGCCATCCTCTTATCCATCCCGCAATTTTTGCTCATTCGCCCTATACATGCACCAACCAGACACTCATCAAGGCCAAAGAAGTAACTCGACACTATCAAGTCCCCCTGTTCCTGCACCTAGCTGAAACCAGGGATGAAATCAAACAGATTGCCAATCCGCTTGCCGCAACACCGATCCGACATGTGGAAGCACTTGGCCTGCTTGACCGAGACACGGTTTGCGTCCACTGTGTCTGGACCGATGACCAGGACATTGACCTGTTGGCGCAGCGCGGCGCCGGGGTCATCATCTGTCCGCAAAGTCACTGCAAACTGGCCTCCGGCAGAGCATCGCTCCGCACTATGCTTCAACGGCAGGTCCGTGTTGGCTTGGGTACCGATGGCGCTGCTTCCAACAACAGTCTAGATATATTTCGGGAGATGGACATTACCGCCAAAATTCAAAAAGTGATGCCCAATGATCCGGTCGCTGTTCCCGCTCAACAGATTCTTGCCATGGCCACACAAGGTTGCGCCGATGCTATTGGAATGGACGCTCTCCATGGTATGCTTGCACCAGGCAATCCGGCAGACTTGATCCTTATTGACCTGCAGCAACCACACCTTCAGCCTTTTTTTAGCCCTCATCTCCTGGTGTATAGTGGCAATGCAGCCGATATCCGTTCCGTCATCGTCAACGGCAAGCTCGTAGTTCGTGACCGAAAAATCCTGACCATTAATTTACAGGAAACCATGGACCACGTCCGTCACTTCGCCAGCATTCTCGTCGGCAAGAAACATTGTCAACAACATATATCTCCTTGAAAAAATCATTTTTCCTCCCTACACTGTCTGCATTCAAGAACAGTTAAGGATGCTTTCATTCCCAATATTTTATGAAACCTTTTAGCATACGCTACGCACACCCTCTCTTCTCATTTTTCAAGCACCCCCTCTCTATCGGGTGCTGTTGTATTTTGCTGCTGGCTTGGGGGTGTCCGCTGGCATTCGGTCAGACGGGTAACGATCTCGGCAAAATTGAGGTGGCAGTCACCCCCACTCCTCATATCCCCATTTTTAAAGAAGTCGCCATACTCCCTTTCCAACACGCAAACAATACGGTCGACAAGGAGCTTACCGATATCTTTTCCCAGGCATTGGACAAAACTAAAAAATATCATTTGATAGCGCCTGCCCGCTCAAATCGCTACAATCAAGCGATGGCCACAATTCCAGGTCGATTCGCTGGTATGCAAGAGAGGGCTTTTTCCTTTGGCAAATCTGCAGGAATTCGTGGCGTGATCACCGGGACCATTGCTACGGATGCATATGCAAGTGGCGATTTCTCTGCACCCACCAAGCAAAAAGCTATCACAATCTTTATCAACATGACGGATATCCAGCATTCCATGCCGGTTTGGACGCTGACACTTTCCACATTGCCACCATCACCAGTGAATAATTCTCCCCACGCGCAGTTGCCCGCACTGATTCAGAAGGGGGTGAAAGAGTTGATTGACCATCTCGTTAGCCGAGGTGACATTTTTTCAACACGACTTCCTGTCCCGCAAGTTATATCGAAAGAAGTGATTGGAAATCGCATTCAGATCACCATTCAACCTGATACCGAAGCCATCTATTCATCATACCAATTGCTTCGCAGCGACGGTCGTGATACGGCTTTTAGTCTTATACAAAGCCCCAAAAGCAACACCGGCGCTCTCCTGACTCTTAGTGACTATAACCAGAAAAACCATGAAACATCCTACTATAGCGTCATAGGAATCACCCGCAGCGGACTTGCCAACGTCCCGGCGCCGCCCTTCACCGCTGCTACTCCCGATCGTCCCCTTCTTTCACACGAACAGCGAGTTGACTCTATTACCACTCATCCAGAATCATAGGGCCACGATAACCTGACCGTCTTGCCCCTCATTTCCAGAGCACACCTCACAACCTCTCCACGTAGAGGGGACTTATTGTGGATAGTGTGAAAGAGGAAAATAAAAAAAGCAAAGGGGCTATCCAAAGCACTGTATGGGAGGACAAGCTTGCGGAAAGAAGTCACTTTTCGAATAAAGGCCGGAGATTCCGAGGGCAGTTCAACCTCACTGACGGATGCTGGAAAACAGACCACCAATGATTCCTGGCAACTCATCGAAATGTATCAGAACTGGATTGACCTTATAATTGCGATCTCTACGATCAGCTACTTCAGGATGGTCGACGGACCAGAAAAAAAACATCAAATTTCTTACCCTGACAATGAACGCTTTGATTGGCATTGTGCATAAACTGTTTGACGGTCATCCACCGAGCAGACCGCGTTATCCCACCAAACAACTTCCCTCCATCTAAAGCAATTGACGGAATGCGGATGCCTTAATCACCGCCACGACCTCTTTCCCCTCGACAAGTTCCAGTTCCCGCATCGATTCCGGAACAATCTGCACAATGAGCGACTGCGTCCCGCACTGTAATTCCACTCGCACTCGATTCCCGACCGTGAATATTTTTCGGACGATACAGGGCAATAAATTTCGTGCACTAGTGGCCTCAGGATGTCGCTTGAACAAGAGAATCTCCCGAGAATCCAACTCAAAAACATTCTCGTTGTTTTCACCATAATCTGTGAGCACAAGGTGCATTGCTCCCCATTGATAGGCCCAGAGATCTCCATGGGGTTTTGGTTGCCCCAGTCGCAGTAGATTAACATAGCCCTGACGAGGAGAAGTCCATGCGGATTGTGCCAATTCTTCAGTGGTCATCTGGCGTACCACCTCCCCCTTTTCAACAGCCAGAACCTGTTCAGTCATCAGCCGCATTTCCAGCAGCGAATGACTAATAAAAAGCAGCGGAATTTGAAAATGTAAAAAAACTTTATTCAAATATGGAATAATCTGAAATTTCAGTTCTTCATCAAGGCCGGTCAAAGGTTCATCCATGAGGATCAGACGAGGACAGGTGAGCACAGTGCGTGCTAAGGCGACTCGCTGCCGTTCTCCGCCGGAGAGGAGGTTCACGCCGCGATCAAGGAGATGGACAAGGTTGAGCACCTCAAAAATTGCCTCTGGCTGTATATGGCGTTCATGGGCAGGGGTTCTGTGCCAACCATAGAGCAGATTGCGGCGCACATTCATATGAGGAAAAAGATGCGAATGCTGAAAGACAACACCGACCCTTCGCTTCTCCGGAGAAAGGTTGATGCCAGCCGTGCTATCAAACAGAGGAATGCCGTCGAGAACAATCCGACCGCGATCAGGTTTCAGAAGTCCTGCCAGCATATGCATCAGTGTCGATTTGCCGCTCCCCGAGGCACCAAATATGCCGATCCGTTGTCCGGTCAAGGTGAATTCAACCTTACAGTCAAACGTTCCGAGTCGTTTATGAACCGCTACTTGGAGTTGCATTTTACCTCTTGCTCAGTTTCTTCGTAGCAGCCCCACTGACCAGCAAGACGACAAAAGACAGTAAAATGGAAACCAGACAAAGAGAGAGCGCCATGCGGTCGCCTCCGGGAGAGCTGGTGTATTCATAAATGGCCAGGGGGATGGTCTGGGTCACTCCAGGAATATTGCCCGCCAGGATGATCGTGGCCCCAAATTCACCCAAACTTCGGGCAAACATCAACGTCATCCCAGCAAAAACCGCTCTGCAGGAAAGCGGTAGAGTAATGGAAAAAAAGGTATCCCAAGGTCCGGCCCCCAACGTACGCGCGGCTCGTCGATAAGAAACATCAACAGATTCCATACCCAGACGGATTGATCGAACCAACAAGGGAAAGCCCACTACGGAGGACGCAATGATTGCTCCGCTTAAAGTGAAGATGACAGGAATATCGAAGCGGGCCAGCACTGACCCTATCCAACCGTTGCGCCCAAAGAGGATGAGCAGCAAATAGCCAACAACCACGGGCGGTAGCACTAGAGGGAGGTTGACTACTCCCTCCAATAATGTTTTCCCCGGGATTTTTGTGTGAACAAGAAGATAGGCGACACCGATACCGAAAGGGGTCGAGAATAGCGTTGCCGTACTGGCAACCTTGAAAGAAAGAACAATAGCCTGCATATCGGTGGGTTGAAGGAAAGACATAGTGTCGCCAATTCTATGGGTTCTATCTTACTTTCATTTTTTATCGTGCTGTGTTGAAACCGTATTTGCTAAATACCTTCATAGCTTCCGGGCTGGCCAAGAAATCATAAAATGCTTTTGCCTTCGGTTTTTTTGCACCTGCAACAGTTAAGGCCATGGGATATGTGATAGAATTATAAAGTTCCTGGGGAACCTCGAAAAGCACTGTAGCCTGAGTTGCCAGCATGGCATCGGTTTTATAAACAAATGCGCCATCAGTCTCGCCACGATCAGCATAGGCCAGTGCCTGGCGAACATCTTTGGCCATAATTAATTGTTTTCCTTGTTGTAATATTTTATAAATACCTGCTTTTTCCATAGCTTGAGCTGCATATTCACCTGCAGGAACGCTCTTGGGGCTGCCAATAGCAATTCTCTGTAGTTTTACGATATCAGCCATGGAGGCAATCGATGGTCTTTTTTTACCTACAAAAACCAACTTGTTAATAACGAGGACTTTTTTACTGGAAGGATCGACCAGTTTTTCATCGCAAAGAAAGGTCATCCATTTCTGATTCGCAGAAATATAAATATCAGCAGGTGCCCCTTCCTTGATTTGCTTAGCCATGGCTCCGGAGGAGCCAATATTGGGCAAGACCTGAGGATGGTTGCCCGATGCGGCATATTGGCTGATTATTTCCTTTAATGCATCGGTCATGCTGGCCGGGCCGGAAAGCCTGATTGCATCTGCGGCCTGTACCGTCGAGACGACTGGTAACAACCCCAAAACGAACAACAGAAAAAATACTCTAATTTTCAACATGGTTTTCCTCCTTGAATATGTGAAATATACAATGCATTACAGGATATTGGAAAAACGAAACTTACTTTTCAAAATATTCGCTGATCGACCGATTAATACGTTGCCAACAGGATATCTGAGGTCCTTAGTAATTGCAGAAATTGTCTTTACCTTCAACCTGCCCGAGTCGTTGAACAGAAATATCGGTAATGACGGAGGCGATTCTACCTGACACTACAGGCAATGGTAACCACACTATTCAAGGCTCCTTTTTCAGATCAGCTGATATTGCCAAGCAAAACGTTATGAGCGCTGATCTTCATTTGATTCCTCTTTAAGGTTTCCAACTCGCTCCCAGGCCGTTTTGTATTTTACACCTACCTCCATAGCGTCTTGACCGATCAAACCAGGTGTCTGTATTTACGTAAAAAGTGTGACCAAATGATTATTTAACTTGAAGTACCAATCGTGAATTGGAGAAAAAAAGGATCTGGTGAAATTCTAATCTCTTATAAATTCATGGATCGTTTATCATCATCGTTATTACAAAAAAGAATAGCGGAAAAAAATTACGCAACTTATGAATGCATAAATCATGCCGAATTTACTTTTTTTGCTCACGCTGACATACTTACTAAATTTCATAATATTCCAGTCAGTTGCTAAAGGCGTTGGAGACCGATGGGCTCCCCACATGACTTCAGGAACCAATGGAAAAAATCAAGGCAGCAAACGACCAGCAATTTCAGTTTTTCAAAAAACAATGGCCAATAAAGTACCCAAAAACTGCTATCATTGCCCAATCCAATCGAGTACAAAATTGCCAAGAGCATGCGCAAAATGTTCAGTTTATGACAAAAAGCGCCAAAACGACAAGCAGCCAAAACCTGAGAATGGAATCTAATGAATATGATCCGCCTGACGTTTTAAGTGTATGCATAAAGAAAAGAGCAGATTAGACGGTGATGAGGTTTTCTTTAATTTATTTGAAATTGTTCAATCTAACCGCCTAATGCGGAGCCCAGCACATCCACCACGTAATCATGACGAAACAGATAGTTAGTCAAAACCAAATCTCGTGCAATACAATTATACAAAAATATAAAAGCCATTTAAAATGCACCTCGTCGCTTGACAAAGAATATGTTTTATGTGCTTAATATTAAACAAGCAGAAAAACATATTTAATTTCTGCTGTTAATCCAAATTGCGGTATCTAAAAGAGAGACTGAAAAAACATGGCTAGAAAAGAAAATCTGTTGACAGGTGTGGATATTGGTTCGCATGCTGTTAAAATTTGCCAGTTGCAAAAAACAGGTAAGGGCTACAAGCTTTTAGCTGTTGGCAGCGCAGCTTTGCCACCGGGAGCCGTCGAAGATGGTGTTTTACAAGAACCCGATGAAGTCAGCAAAGCCATCTCCGCCTTGTTGAAAAACCTCAAAATCAAAAATACCAAAATTGGAATTTCTATTTCCGGTTATTCTGTCATAGTCAAAAAAATAAACTTGGAAACAATGGAAGATGATGCGTTGGCTGAATATATCAAGGCTGAGGCAGAACAATACATTCCTTTTGATATCGATGATGTTTATCTCGATTTTCAAAAACTTCCTTCTAGAGACGAGGAATCGGGACGTAACGACGTAATGCTTGTCGCAGCAAAAAAAGAAGTTATCAACGATTACCTAGATATGCTTCACGATCTCAAGCTTAAAACGGCACTAGTCGATGTCGATGGTTTCGCTTTAGAAAACATATGGGAAATGACAACCCAAGAGATCGATAACGTGGCGCTTGTTGATATTGGAGCGTCAAAAATGAATATTAATATAATATCCGATGGCGTATCTGTTCTAGCACGAGATATAGTGGTTGGCAGTGAACAACTGACCGAACAATTGGCCAATGCGCTAAATATTGATTATCAGGATGCTGAAAAAATAAAACTTGGAATCGTCCCAGTTCTTGAAAATCGAGAAAAAACAGAAGAAATATTCATGCAGACATGCACGCAATGGGTACTTGAAATTAAAAAAGCTATAGATCTCTATCTAGCTAATAATCCAGATAGACCTCTGAAATCACTCGTGTTAAGCGGAGGTGGTTCGAAGGTTAACGGATTAATCGATTTTATCAAACGTGAAACTGGACTGAAAGTGATAGCTTTCAATCCTTTTGCTAATATGACTTTTGATGAGAAAAAAATCGATCGTCATTACCTCAACTCAATCGCACCAGAAATGGCCATTGCTGCTGGTCTTGCGATTCGGCCTGCTGCCTTTTAATTTATCATGATACATATTAACTTATTACCCGTTCGGGAAATTCAACGTAGAAATAAAGCAAAACAACAAATTTTTTTATCGGCAGTCACTCTGTTGATTTTTTTATTTTTCCTATCATTATTTGCATTTTTTCAATCGAACAGAGTCACACAACTACAAAAAAATTACGAAAAACTACAGCAAGAAAAACGACAATACACTAAAATTTTAAATGAAATAAAACGCCTGGAAGAGAACAAAACGATACTCAAAACTCGTATCGATGTAATAAAAAAACTAAAAGAATCTTCATCACTTACTGTTCACATATTAGATGAAGTCGCAAATCTCACACCTCCTAGCCGCATGTGGTTAACTGCTTTATCGCAAACAGGAAAAGAACTGCGATTATCAGGCATGGCTCTCGATAATCAAACCGTTGCCAAGTACATGGATGACCTAGACAAATCTCCCTTTATAGGGGGTGTTAATCTGGTTAGTTCGTCAATGAAAATATTTGCTGAAAGAAATTTAAAGTTATTTTCAGTTGCATGTACTGTTGACACACCCGATAGCGACAATAATATCAATAACTCAAAATGATAACTGGTTTTACGTATGAGCTCCAGCGCTAAAAAAGCACCATTTGATGTTTTCATTGATACGAAATACCTCGTTCTTGATAAAAAAATAAAA
>JBFJXW010000065.1:0-17188 GCA_041622895.1 Desulfobulbus sp.
CAGGTTTGATGGCCCGGCTGGACGGTTCGACGGGGCATGCCGGCATGCTCAAGATCGGACTGGCCGAGGATGATGATCGGTTTCAGATGGAGCTTATGCTCGATGCAGACCTGGGCCAGGTGCCGCGCATAGTCAAACCCATCCTTGAAAAACCGGAATTTGACAGTGTGATTGATCGTCTCTCCAACCTCAAAGGTGCGGGAGCCGGGAAACTTGTTCTTGGCGACCGTCTGTCCGATCTGCATGTCAGGCTTGAGGATGCTGACATCAATCTCTCGTTTGCCTACCAGGGGGTGCCGTATCCGATCAACCTCACCAAGGGCCGGGTCAATTATAGCAACGATCAGATAGAACTGCGCGGAGGGGAGGCCACTTTCGGTGCATCAGCGCTTTCCGGCCTCGGCGTTACCGCCAATTGGGCCAAGAAGCTGCACCTTGACATCAGCGCGGAACGCTGCGGACTGGTGCTGGATGAACTCTATCCCTGGTTGAACTCGATGCAAGGTGTTCGGGTATTGCTGAAGGATTTCAAGGATATTTCCGGGCGGTTGGATCTTTCTTCCGCCAGGTGGTCCGGGGATGTGGATGCACCGCAGCAGTGGAACTACTCCGCTGCAGGTTCGCTGCGTGGCGTGCAGCTGAAAACGAACCGCTTTCCCGGCACAATCAGGCTGGCCAAAGGCAATGTTACCTTGGACCCTAAGCAGGTGACCGTGCACGACCTTGCGGCTGCAGGTCTCGATGCGAATCTCACCCTGAACGGGAGCGTCATCGGCGTATCCGAGCCAGCCGGGCGAAAAATAGACCTGACCGTCAATGGCACAGCGGGCAAGGACGCGGTTGCATGGCTGCAGGATACCTTGAAGCTGCCGAAGGAGTATGCTGTCCGCGCACCGGTGATGCTCAAGGATACCCGGGTTTCCTGGCAGACGGATAAGGCCCTGTCGATTTCCGGCGGCGTTTCCGTTCAGAATGGTCCACGGTTAAACCTGGCCCTGCAGTACCGGCCGGAAGAACTGAAGGTGGAGAAACTGACCGTCAACGACCAGTATTCCGACGCTGCTCTCACCTATGTGGCCGGTCGCGACGGGTTGGGGGTGGGGTTCAATGGTCGACTGCGTTCTGAGACCCTTGCGGGGGTGTTCGTGAACCCGAAGTGGGGCAAGGGGAGCCTTGAGGGTGCTGTTTCGCTGAACCTGCCCAAGAGCACGAAAACCGGGGCTTCGGCAAAGGGGCAGCTGAAGGGAATGCAGATAGTGCTGCCGCTCGACTCGGGTGACGAGGTGTCGATCGGGCAAATTTTGCTGAAAGCGGACGGCTCCCGGGTCAAAGCTGATGCGACAACGCTTTCCTGGCGGGACCTTACCTGGAGTCCGCTCAGGACAACAATCACTTCCCACAACAACAAGATCGCCATAAAGCTCGATCAGGCAGCGCTGTGTGGCATTGATTCGCCCGGAGTTGTCAATATCGACGGCAAGAACGTTGGTCTCGATGTTACGCTGCAGGGAAAGAATCTCGGTATTCGTACCAGCTACACCTGTCTCACCCAGGGAAGAGTCAAGATGACCGGTAAGATGGATTTCTTCAGTCACATCAAAGCCAAAGGTGAGGTGGACCAGCTTATCAGCAAACTGCAGGGCCCGCTGAAGATGACCTTCAGCAATGGGATTATCGAACAGGATAGGGTGCTGTCCACGGTGCTGGAAGTGCTCAACGTTACCGAAATCGTGAAAGGCCGGCTCCCCGATTTGGCCGCTACCGGCTTCAAATATACGCTTATAACGGTGGAGGGAAAGTTTAAAAACGGGAAGCTGATCTTTGACAAACTCTATATGGATGGAGAGACCCTCGATATCCTGGGCTATGGTGAAATCGACCTGGAAAAGGAGACCCTCAATCTTGAATTGCTGGCGGCACCATTCAAGACCGTGGACACCATTATCAAATATATACCAGGGGTCAACTACTTGATGGGGGGCAGCCTTGTGGTGATTCCGGTCAGTGTCAAAGGCGCGTTGGCAGACCCGGAGGTGAGTGTCATGTCCCCCTCATCAGTCAGTAAAAGCCTGTTGAATCTGGGGGAGCGGACCATCAAGCTCCCCTTTAAAGTGATCGAATCCATTATCACGGGAGGGGAGGAGCTGGACAAGTAGCGACACGAGGCTCCACCGGCTGAAGGAGTCGGTGGCTGCCGGTATGATGCGCATGCCGCCAGCAGCTCGTCCTGCCTGATTGCGTGAAAGAGGACGGTCTCGGTTACTCCTTGCGGCCATCCTCGATGCAGATTGCACCGGCTGCAATCAACTGGTCATGGAGTTTTCCGCCATTTTCTCGGACTTTTTCGTTTTTCAGTTCCAGCTTCCCTTCTCGGAATGCAAAGATGACTTCTCCGTTTATAAAAAGAACTGCCGGTGCTTTGCCCTGTTCGTATTTTGCCATTCGTGTTTTTCCTGATGCACTTATTTGTTTGTAAGCGTGTATCCTTTGGAACGCATACATTTTTTTATCAAGTTCTCCCTCGTCATGGAACGATCAAGTCCCTGCTCAAGCTCTGTGGCATGCGCGTAATGTATTATCTGCGTTGCAGAGGACGCTTCCCGTTCACATCGTGCCAGATCTCTATCAAAATCATTCTGATTGAGCCCTCTTTTGGTCCAGACTTGTTGCTGCGCGCACCCGACGAAGAAGACAGTGCATAGCGATGCTAGCAACAACAAGATACTTCTTGATGTATCGAAAAATTGCCCGGTTTTCATCATGCACCTCCTTGTTGTTCCCCACTCGTTTTTTTACGGCGCAAATGCCACTGAAGAGAAATCATCTCTGGTGGCACAACGGCAATGGGCTTATTGTTATATCAAAGGTAAGAATAAGAATGTACCGTATTATACGGAAGCCGCAATGGAGGAATGATCATGAATACCTCAACAAAAGATACCTATAAAGGCTGGGCTATAACGGTGACAGCCGATAAAAACATGTGTGCAAATTTCAGTTTTGATATTACCTCCCCGTCTGGTCATTGCCAGCATGTGACAATGGGGGGTGACAATGCAAAACGTGCAATGGAAAGGGCCCGAGAGATGATTGATATGGAAATCGCCATGATTGAAGACGCCTAACGCGTTCCCTTTCTTGTACTACAGCAATTCGAGACGACCCGGTGAGTGAAAAAAGGACTCCGTCCGGGTTCGTCTCGCAGTATTTGTGTTGGTCTGGTACTACATCAAAATTGTGCTCGAAGCAGTGCAAAACGTACGGTGCGTTCCATCTTATACAAGGAGACAGCTATGTCGGATAAAGGTAAACCAACGTTTTACAAGAAAGTCAGCAAGAAATTCCCGGAGGTTATCAATGCCGTTGAGCAGCTCGGAACAACGGTGCGCTCAGCCGGTCCTCTTGATGAGAAGACCTCTCATCTGATCCAGTTGGCGGCTGCAGCTGCCGGGCAATCAGAAGGATCGGTTTGCTCCCATACCCGTAGGGCACTGCAGGCGGGAGCAAGTGCTGATGAGATCTCCCACACGCTGCTGCTTCTGATCTCAACGATAGGGTTTCCACAGGTCATGGCCGCTCTGTCCTGGGCCCAAGAAGTGGTGGAAAAGAAGGAAAAGAAACCGAAAGCAAAATAACAGGGGGCTTTCCGCCTCACGCCATGGGCCCGCTCAATTGAGCAGGAATGCCTGCAATGCGAAGCAATCTTTCCTTGTACCGCAAGAGGACAGGAACGATTGACAAGCACATTTCTGGAGAAGAGCGAACCTGTCAGCCCGATTGGACGCGTCATTGTTAAGGGATCAAGTGCTGCCGCCAGAATGGTGTTTACCTGAAAGGCAGTGCTTGCACCCCTTAGCAGAAACAATCCTGGCTTCCAATCGAGACGGCCCTATGATGTCAGGAAAACCGCCAGCCATACTGTAGCCGCATCGGGCAGGGTCCAGTCAACGCGATGCTTGCGATGGGCGGCAATCCAGAGCCAGTCGCCGGGCATCATTTCCAGTTGCTCATCCGGGTCACGCAGGGTCAATCGCGCACGGCCCTGTAGAACTGCGACCCATTCGGCTTCCTCCTGATCGTACCAGAAACCCGGTGGTGAGGCCTGTCCCCAGGAAACGATACGTTCGATGCGAGTATGAGGGCCAGAGGCCAGCTGATCAAAATATTCTTCGGCGTGGGGCATTAAGCCCGCAAACAAATTTTTCGAAGGATTCATAAGGAACTGCTTTCCAGGCAGAGAACATAGTTTTTTGAGATAAGGGATAGCACGGGAAAAGTGGTCAGCGTGCTATCGATTTTATTACCAGATAGCGGTTCAACAGGTCCGTCGTTTGCGGATGTTTTTTGCCGAAAAACCGCCTTGGCCCTCCCTCCAGAAAAAGTTCGTTCCGATCCGTTTCTCCCCACTTTCCCGGCATTGACAACCGCATTTCCCGTCCGTATTTTTTTTAAACAGAGCTGAGTTTATGCGTGTTCGGGCTTTCGAATTGAGAGCGGCATTATACGCACAGGCAAGTGCTCTCCCTGGGGCTGTGGAGAGACCCATGCAACTCTCCACAACATTAATTCTTCTGGTGATACCAGAGGGTCGGAGGGGGAAATCATGGCAAAGTACACTATCGAATCAGACGGCCACGCAATTGAGATTAAAAAGACAATATTCAGCAGAGACGAGTCGGTAAAATATGACGGTAAAGGGGAGTTCAAAACATCTTCTGACTCCTCATTTTCCGACTATATCTTTGAAAAAGAAGAAAATGGTAAGATTGTGCGGTATAAGGTTTTCATATCTGACCTTATCTGGCCTATCTCATGGCGGATCAAAGTACAAAAAAACGGAAAAGTTATTTACGTTAATCGCTGACAAGCGGCCTGATGCCAACAAACCGGACATCGTATCCAAGCCCTAAATGAGCACACCATGCCTGTGTCTTCCTTCAGTTGATATGAGACAGGATGAATAGCCTCGTTATGCAACGGCAACCATAATTCAGCAGAAAAAAATTGTTCCTCTAGCAACACCATACCCCGCCTCCATTAAGGAGCCGGGTATGGTGTTGTTCTTCCATCGTACCCCCTCACGCCCAGCTGTCCCTTCTTGTTCAATCGTTCAAACATCCACGAAATTCAGAAGGTATCTCTGACAACAGCCTGATTTGCATTTCCGTTGTTGGCCAACGGCTGAAGGGACTGCCGAGTTTTCTCAATAAACCGTGCACATCCGGCAATGAAAGGAAGTGCCCCGACAAATTCAGGCCACCTGCCTCTAACGATACCATGCGCTGGTACGGGTGCCTCGGCCAGGGCGGTACAGAACGTCAATTTTTTTGCAGCCTCTAAAAATTGTTCTCTATTGAGAATGGGAAAACCGCTTAATGCCGCAACCAGCGACGGCATGGAGCAGGCCGGCAATTCATGGCGTTTCCAGCCTCCCGGAAGTCTCATGCAAAAGCGAACACCCGTGCGTTGAACCCTATTTCCCATAACTACATTTTGGGGAATGGATTGTGGCTCAATCGGCGGACGGGAAAAGTCAATTATTGTTGCTGATTCCGGAATTCGCTGGTGAAGCCGGCATGCCATGAAGTCTTTCCCTCGAGGGAGAAGATTGATAACAACATCTACATCGCTGAGTCGCCGGTCTGCTTCATTTTCATCGGTCAGCTTGACATCGCCACTTCTGGTATATCGGACATCGACCATTGTTGTCTGATATCCGCCATGACCAAGATACTGTTGTAATTGTTCGCCCAGTTCGCCGCCGCCAAGAATGGCTGTTGACACCTGCCATGGTTTTCTTTGTGAGGTTGATATCAGGTGATCGACTGCGGTTTTGATACTGAAGAGATTGCCGTCAACACTGCTGTAAAAGGGCGGTTCCATGGGAATGCCGTGACGTTTCTCGAATATCGGACCAAGTTGTCCGGCCAGCCCAATGGTCTTGGCCCCGGAGAGCTTCTGGATCCATCGCATGCGTTTGATAATAGTTTCGGCGATGCAGCGATTTTTCCCGCGCATCAACTCCAGGGCTTGGTTGGGAATCACGAGATATATCCCCATGGGCAGCCATCCATCCATGATAAGGCCAGCCGGCGTAGGACGACCTGAAAGGAACTCTCGCAGCCATTGAATATCAGGGCAGAAGTCAAGGCACTCACTCTTGTCTGTCGGGTAAATTAAGAACAGGGTTTTCAGCAATCCGCTTTTGCCAACCATCCAGATCACCAACCAAATCGGCCATCGTAATACCAGAGCAAACAATAAAAAAAACAGCTGACGCAGATACCGAGACATAGCTTTCTCCTTTTCAATTTTTGTAAACGATATTTCGTTTGTTGCTTGAGAGAGTGACAGACCACTTCTTTCGCTTTATCGGTACCTCGGCAGATATTGATTAAATTTTTGTAGAGCGATGTGTGTTGCGCATGCCTTTATGGTGGGTGGTGTGATTTTTGTAACTCTTTGCAATACAAATAAAAAAGGCCGTGGTGTCGAAGACACCACGGCCTGATTTTGCCAAAGAATGATGTGAAAATTATTTTCTAGGCTTTGAGCTCCTGGTGGATTGCTGCACCCAGGCTTTCCAATGTATAAGGTTTCTGCACATAACCTCGAACTCCCAGTTCCATGGCTATATTCGTACGTTCGGTCTCGGCGTAGCCACTGACGATAATGACCTTCTGATGTGGACGGATTGCACGAATATTTCTATACGTATCCAGCCCATCCATTCCCGGCGCCATGATCATATCAAGGAGTACGAGGTCAACAGCGCTCTCTTTCAGAAAAGCCACTGCTTCTTCGCCACTGGAAACCGTTTCTGCCTTGTATCCGAGCAAACTGAGGAGGCTTTGTGCAAGGATCCGCTGCTCCGGTTCATCGTCAACCAGCAATAATGTTTCCCCTTTTCCCCGTTTTATGGCTTGAAGCTTTTTTTCCTCCTGCGGTATCTGTTCGCCTTCGTGAGCAGGGAGAAAGACGGTAATGGTCGTACCTTCTCCAGGAGAACTCGTGACATCCAGGTATCCGCCAAGATCTTTTATTGTTCCCCACACCACGGTCATGCCAAGACCGGTGCCGCTATACCCCATATTTTTACTGGAATAAAAAGGTTCAAAAATCATGTTCAAATTATCTTCGGCGATGCCTACACCATCGTCACTGATAGTAAGAACAACATACTGCCCGGGAAGGGTGGTCTCAAATCCATGGATGACCGTTTCGACATACCGGTTTTCTGTTATCAGTCCTATGTGGCCTTCTTTTTCTATCGCCTCAAAACTGTTCACAAGAAGGTTCATTACCGCCTTTTCGAGATGGACAGAAGAGCCGAAGATGCATCGTAAATCCGGGTCCAGGTTCACATCGACGGTCACACCGGGATATTTTTTCTGGAGCGTAATAAATTCAGGACTTTGAAGGTGCGCCGTGATGATATCATTGAGCTGTACGTTCTCTTTGACCGTTATCGCCCGGCGTGCCAGGGTCAGTAGATCCTGAACGATCGCTGCTGCCCGTATTCCTGCACGACGGATGTTTTGCAGCGGCCCCCGCATCTCATCTTCAGGGGGTAACTGCAGCAGAAGCAGGTCCGGGTAACTGACGATTCCTGACAAGACATTGTTCAGGTCATGCGCCACACCGCCGGCAAGCCGACCAAGCGTTTCCATTTTTTGAGCCCGGAGCAGTTCTGATTCCAGACGGGAACGTTCCTGTTGCGCTTGCTCCCTTTCCTCAATTTCAATCCTGAGCTGTTCGTTGGCCTTCTCCAACTCTTCAGTTCTGAGCATGACCCGCAGTTCAAGATTGCTCCGGGCTTCCTGCAGTTCCGCCTCTTTCATTTGCAACTCATGTATAGTTCGGGCCAGGAGCTGCTGTTTGTCGAACATGGCTTTCCACGAAGCAAAACGGTTTTTTTCCACGAGAAAAGCCAGAATGCACACAACCAGGTAGCTAGGGATAAAACGGATGGCAAAATCTTTGCTGTAGACATTTATCCAATCAGAAGAAAGATCTATGGCGAGAACTCCCCCACAAAAAGCAAAAAGAAAAAGGGAGGTCACCATACCTAGACGCAGGCCAAGCAGATAAAGAGAGAACAGAGGGAAAGTATACAACCACATGAACGCTGTGGCATTGACCCCTCCGATATAAAAAAGAATACAGAAAAAGAGACCTATCCCAATCACGCCTACTCGAGAAGTGGTTGGCTCATCCCCTGATTTGTAGAGGTAGAAAAGAAGCGCAAAAACGAGGGCGGCCGTGATGAAATCAGCAATACCCAGTAACAGGGCATGCTGCGCGAGCGCAATTATTCCCATGACGAAGAGAAGTAGGAAACCCAGGCCAAGAAAAACGTAGAGCAAGATAATTTTTCTTACGGTTTCACTGTCATCGTCTTCACGGATTCCATTGAAATGAAAAAGACGCATTACTATTTCTGAGCTCCGGTGGTGAGGCCTCGGTTTATTTCTCAATATATAAAAAAAGTTGAACTGAACTCACGTTGGTATTGTACCCTCTCCTGAGCTGAAAAGACAAATAGAGGATGCGAAGGTATTCACGTAAAAAAGGACGTTTTGCACCAGCGTATGTTGAGTGACCCGGTATCAATCAGCTATCAGGCTTGCCGCTGCCTGCCGCACTTTCTCAAAAGCGGCAGGTTGGTCGCGTATGTCATCAATATTTCGTAATCCTCCGAATACCAGCGGTTTCATGGTGCGGAATCCAAGAAAGGAAAACAGAGCGTTTACATGCTCAAAATAGGGTGAAAATTTTGATATATCAGGCTGTCCTTGCGTGTAGAGCGATACCAGGCGCTGGCCAGTCAGCCGGGAGGAATAGTCGGGTTTGAGCACTGGCATCAAACGATCGGTGAAGAGTTTGGCCTGAGCGGTCATTTGCCACATGTAAACCGGGGAGGCGAGGACAACCGCATGGGCACTGAGCACATCATCAAGAATTTGATGCATATCGTCCTTGATTGCGCACGTGCCTTCATTTCCTTGCCTGCGGCAACTGTAGCATGCCTGGCATCCCTTAATCGTCAGCGTGTTGAGGTGATATGTTTTTGTGGTGGCACCGTTTGCCTCGACCTGTTTCAACATCGCGTTCATCAATTGTGCCGAATTGCCTTCAAGACGGGGACTCCCGTGAATTCCAAGTATTTTCATAGTGTTCGTCTGCTATGCTAAGGGTTTTTCTTTATAAAAAAGCGAGGGATGGATTCTATTACATCGTTATGGTTGACGGTCAGGTGTCTTTTTTACCACCTTCCGGTTGAGCGTTCGCCTTTATCTGCAGGGAGCGCAGCACGTGCATCGCCCTTGCTGCTGACTGGACGGGCACGAAGATATGATCGTGGTATGCGCCGGCCACTACGTTGCAACTGATGCCCGCATTTCCCAGTGCTGCGGCAAACGCCGCCGTCAGTCCTACCGCCTGGAGATCTGAAATAACGGAGAGCGTGATCCATGAACATCGAAAGAGTATGGGTATCTTGTATCGCTGCGCGTCGGCTTCGTTCATGACGACAGACAATCCTTCGGGTTCTTTGATCGAGGCAAGAATGACTGCTGGATCGAGGTCGGTGCGAGCTGCGACCGAGGCAAAGACGAATATGCCGGGATTGAGCACGGGCTCTATTGTTTTAAGCAATACGGTGATGTCAGCGATTGGGTTCAGCATGCTTTTAACTCGTATGGGGCAAAGATTGTTTGCATCTAACACTATTAGTAAGGATAAATGCAAAGCTTAGCAATCGAGCCGCATTTGTGGGGGCTCGGGGCAGGCATTCCCCGGCGCTCTTTTTGGGTATTTTCAATTTTGTGTTTGAGCAGGGGGACTCAGGGCAGGGCTTTTCAGCGCAGCGTGTACTCCGAATAAATTTTTAGTTTCCCCTTTGTCGTTGACACAGCTGTATCACTTCGCATTATAACTACATACAAGAGTAGATAGCCAACGTGTCTATCCGAATACCAAAATAACAGCGAGGTTGCTCATGGGAATTCAAGAAGAGTTTGATAACTTGGTCGCAAAATTAAAAACCGAACGAGACGAAATAAAGCTGAAGGCACACCTTGCTTCCATGGACGCCAAGAAAGAGATTGAGGGGGCAGAGGAAAAATGGGGCCAGATTAAGGAAAAAGCCTCAAAAATAGCAGATGATACGGTCGATACATCAGAAGAGTATATCGCCAAGGCCAAAATCGTAGGTGAAGAATTGAAAGAAACGTACAAACGTATTTTCAAGCGTTTGTCAGAGTAACGGAGCGCTGCTGCCTTCTCCGGTCGACTCTATCCAGGCCGGCAATGCTTGCGCGAATGCGTGCTCAGCCGGAGATATGAAAAATCTATCGTACCTGATGGATTCGGAGTCATCCGGCATGGTGTTGAACGGATTGCCGTAAGGAGCATCCTTTTTTCCCAAACAAGTGATTACGCCCTGTCAGGGGAGGAGAAATTCAATGCATAACTGCAGCAAGAGGATCCTGGTCTTTCTGTTTGTTACGGTGTTCACGGTGGTGTTGTGTGGGACTTCTGTATCTGCCAGTGATTCTGCCGCTGAGGTTCAAAAGGATCAGGGCTTGATGATTGCGGACATTGCTCTGGCAAGACCGGTCGGAGCGGTGGCAACTGTCGTGGGCTTGGCTTTTTTTGTGGTGTCTGCTCCTTTCTCCGCGCTTGGCGGCAACACTCACGAGGCTTGGGAGACGTTGGTTGTCTCTCCGGCAGCGTACACTTTCAAGCGCCCCCTCGGTCATTTCGACAACGAAAACTCCTCAAGCAAAGAACACGAATAAAGACGCCTGAGGATATGCACCGACCGGTGATTGGAGAGCGTTGTGCGGCGACTATGCTGCGTCTGAAGACTACTTCGCTCGCGCGGAGACAGTACACCTGATCGAGTGTCGCGCTAGCGACAGGACCAGCGGAGCGGAGCACGCAATACAAGTCAGTTGCGACGGCAGGGCTTGCCCTCGTATTGATGCCGATGCAGCATATAGGTGCGGCCGTTCCAGCGCTCAACCGGAAAGCAAAAACCCGGTCCGCCGATCTCGATATCCGGCCAGCCGTCAGCCCCTTTGGTGCTCAGGAAAGTGGGGATGCCGGTGCCGTTGGTGATGCGTTTCCAACTGCCGTCAGCCTGCTTGCTGACAAGGCTGTAGCCGGTTCCGGTCAATCCGTAGCAGTAGGTGCCGCCTTCGGTGATGATTGCCTCTGGGCGGCCGTCATTGTTGAGGTCGCGTACTTCCTGGATGACGCCGGGCGTGTAGGAAAGCGTGGGGTCGTCGCAGGCGCGCCATTGCTTCCCTTTGCGGGTGAAACCGGCCGCCTGAAAGGCAGCGGCTTCGTCAGGGGGCAAAAGCCGCTCCGGCGAGGCGAATACAGAAGGGCAAAATACCAGGAGCAACGCGCTTGCAAACAAAGTGTTCAGTTTCATCGGGCACCTCCCTTCCAGGAGTAAGAGACGCGACATACCTCCCGTCCTGTAGCATCGCGCAGCAGCTGTGCTCGCCGGTCAAACGGTTCTTTTGCCGCGTATTGCGTTTTCTCGACTGGGATGTCGGGGTTGCATCATTGTTCCATTTTCATGATTCGTTGAACGTGCCGACCGTATGTAAATTTTGCATGCAACCAGGTGGCAACAATGCTGATTGCTTCCTGCTCGCTCACCATGCGAGCGCCCATAGAAAGCATATTTGCGTTGTTGTGTTCCTTTGCCAGCCGGGCACTCTCCGCATTCCAGCATAGGGCACAGCGCACACCACGAACTTTGTTGGCCACCATTGCTTCACCGTTACCGCTGCCGCCCAAAACGATGCCGACATCGTTCTTTCCCGTTGCTACGCTCTGTGCTGCCGGACGAATATAATCCGGATAATCTACCGGAGCATCGCTGTCTGTCCCGAAGTCAGTTACTGCATAGCCCTCTTCTTGAAGATACGCTTTGAGAGTCTGCTTGAGATGATACCCGGCATGGTCCGATGCTATTGCAATAGTTTTCATTGTTCTTTCCGGCATACTTCTTCTTCCATGGCTTCCAGCTTTCATCGCTGCTGGCCCATGGTTGCTGTGCTCAATTGATCGTGCTCTACAACCGGCAACTGTGTATAGTATATCCGGGAATGAGAATCAGAACCGGATACCATCCTGTTGCAATAGTGGATACGATTCATCCTCAAGTCAACATAATCTGCCAATAGCGGTTAACGTATTGAAGAAATCTCTATCTGGCAGACCACTGATTCGATTACGGAGCAACAAGCGATGCAGAGAGGTCCTTCGGTCTGCGAGCGATGAAGGGGTGGTACCCAGTGACCCGGCGGAAGAACGGGTCAAGCTGATCTCGGTTTTAGGAGCAGAATGTGCGTCTGAAGGGTAGGGTTCAACCCGTCGGTACAGGCTCCAGCCTCATACGCGATAGCGTTATAACAGGAGACGATCATGCAAGAATATGCAACAGGGACGTCAACTATTGGTGAGATTGTCGCTGCTGATTACAGGACCGCTCAAGTCTTTGAAAGGCACGGGATTGATTTCTGCTGTGGGGGCAAGGTTGCACTTGCGACAATCTGCTCAGAAAAAGGCCTTGATCTTGCCACGATAACACGGGAGCTTGAGGCCGTGCAGCGTGAACCAGCGGAGCGGAGTCAGAAGTATTCATCATGGTCGCTCTCGTTTCTCGCCGACTATATCGTCAACACCCATCATATCTATCTCAAGGAGAATGTCGGGCAGATCGCTTCCTATACCCGCAAGATCGCCGGTATTCATGGGCCTCGGCATCCTGAAGTAATTGAGATTGCCACTCTCTTTGCACGGATAGCAGCCGATATGACGGCCCATCTGCAGGAAGAAGAAGAGGTTTTCTTCCCCGCTCTCAAACGGGCCGAAACGGCGCAGTTATCAGGCGCTGCGCCGGATGCGACGGATCGGGAAACGATCCGGGCGTCCCTGCTCACACTTTATCGCGAGCACGAGGAGATCGGCGACGCTGTCCACTCGATCCGTCATCTCTCCAAGGAGTATGCGATCCCTGATGATGCCTGCAATACCTTCATGGTGACCTACCAAAAACTCAAGGAGTTCGAAGAGGACCTGCACAAGCATGTCCACCTGGAGAACAACATTCTTTTTCCCAAGGCTGCCGCGCTCTAGTCAGGGGCAACGAAAGCAGGCATGGGCGTTACAGGGCGTTACAGGTAGCTGACTCAGGTATGGCTGCGTAGCTTCAGGTCCAGTGGGTGGGGGTGGAGATAATACTGGTTCGTGAGGTACGGTTGCTCGTATTTGCGAACATAGTGGTTGAGCAAAGTAATAGGAACGATCAACGGTATGTCCCCTCGGTGGTAGGCGTCGATCAACTCGAGCACTTCCTGTTTTTCGTCAGCGGTGAGTTCCTTCTTGAAATACCCGAAGACATGGGACATCACGTTGCAGTGCTTTTTCACGGTCGTCTGCACGCACAGCGTCTCGGCAAGGAGAACGCCATAACGATCGTAGGCCGCTTCCAGCGATTCCGGCATGTCGGCAACAAGCTGCCCCATTTGTCGATAGCGCTCCTGGCTGTGCGCCAAAAGCAGCAACTTGTGCCGGGTGTGAAAATCCACCAAGGCGCCTCTGCTGCGGGGGGCGGCCATCAGGTCATGAAAATGCTTGATGACAAAAACACTCTCGATGAAGTTATCCCTCAGCCTGGCATCATTGAGACGGCCATCCTCCTCTACCGGCAGGAGGGGGAAATGACGAGTGAAAATCCGGGCGAACATGCCAACACCGTTGTTCCGCGGCATACCTTGCTCTGAGTAGACCTTGACCCGATACAGTCCGCTGCTCGGCGAATCCTTCTTGAAAATGAAGCCGCAGAGATTTTCGCTCTCCAGTTGCCGCACTTTGTCTTCAGCCCAGGATTGCATCTGCTCGGTATGGTCGATGCCAGATCGGCTGGTCAGCAGCCGTGGATTGTGTGCATCACCGACCAGGCGCAGGGTTTCGCGAGGAATGGGCATGCCGCACTCCACCTCCGGACAGACCGGGACGAATTCCATGTACTGCCCGAGGATATCCCGGATGAAATGATTGAGCTTATGCCCGCCGTTGTACCGGACATTCTGCCCTAAAAGGCATGCGCTCACGCCAATTTTCAATTTTTCCATCGCTTGTCTTCTCTCATATGAACAGGACGGAGGACACGTTTCCTGCAACGCACTGTATCGATCTCTTTTGCAGGCAGCGCTATTGCTTGTAAAAAGTGATCAGAACCTCACCCAGCCTGATCCCGAACTTCGAGTATACCGCTCGATTCATCATGACGTTGTCATCGAGTTGCCACATCCAATCGTTAAAATGCACATGATAAACCTTCTCGCCCACGGGCAGCGCAAGTACGTATTTCCAGTTCAAGGCATTGCCCGCTGCTACCCCAGCCGCTGTTCCCACAACATCGGCTGCGGTGCCGGTATACCGATCCTGGTGTTTTGTAATCGTCCACACGCGACGTTCTTTCTTGCCGTCAGCGTAGGTGAAATGTTCATCGAGGGTACCGGTGTCGCCTTGCCAACTGCACTGCATATCGACCGTCATCCGGCGGATGACCTTGCCTGCGCGATCTTGCACGATACCGTGGGCAATCACATGCCCATTGAAGTATTCCTGCATATCGAATCGGGGTTTCTGGTTTGCGTAGTCAGACACCTGTACCGAAGCACAACCCGCAGACAATAAGAGAAAGAAGGCGAGGAAAAAAAATCGGAATGACCTGTACCCCAGATGCATGCTGAACCTCCCTGATTGCACGGTTGTTGATGTGTGAACGTAGTCTTCGCAGGCCGGTGTTGGCGGAAAAATAAGGGCGCGAGCAGAACATTTTTTTACATAGGGTTGTTGACGATTGTGAGCATGCCCCACAGTGGGGGAGAGTTGAAAATAAATCCATTATCAGCTGGTTAACCAATGCCGGCCTTTCCTGTCAAGCCAGAAAAAGGTGGGTGGTCGTACCGTTCTTCACCCGTGCGTTCCATCAAAAGGTTCGGTACAGAAGCATCGCTTGGATTGTTTCTTTCAAATGGGGGACACCAATACCTTGTCGACGCGGTTCTTATCCATGTCAACGACCTCAAAACGATACCCGTGCGCCTCGAAATGGTCTGCTTCCTTGGGAATCCGGCGTAACATATGAATGACAAACCCTCCTAATGTATGAAACGCATAGGTGTCTTCACCGGATAGGTCGCGATTGATCTCCAGTATCAATTTTACCCGCTCGATGGCCATTCCTCCATCGATAAGCCATGATCCATCTTCCCGCCTGATGTAGTCCAGATTTTCTGATGAATGAGAGGTCGGGACGTTTCCGACTATAGCCATCAGCACATCGGTCAGGGTGACAAGACCTTGCAGATTGCCGTATTCATCAACAATGAGCGCACATTGCAGTTGAATTTTGCGCAACTTCTCAAGCAGCTGTGTGGTCGTTACATATTCCGGCACATACATTGGCGTGCGCAGGTGTTGTTCAATCTGTAACGGCTCGCAGGCTAATGCGGCCTGCAGCAGGTCGGCAGTACGCAGCAGTCCTACTATATTTTCTACTCCGCCGTTGCAGACAATAATACGGGAAAAGGGACAACCGGCGAGCCGCTGACGCACTTCGGTTTCCGGTTTGTCAATATCAAGGACATAGATATCCTGACGAGGTGTCATGATCGCCACAATGGGCTGCTCGTCAAGGCGAAGCACATTGGCAACTAATACCTGTTCGCTTTCATGAAAAACGCCTGACTCAGCCCCCTGTTTCATCAGTAACTTGATTTCCTCGTTGGTCACTGACGCATCTTCCTTGTCACTGGCGCCAACGATCCGCAGGAGGAAGTTTGATGACGTCGAGAATAACCATACCAGCGGTTTGGTCGCGCGTGCCAGCATCTGCATGGGGGAGGCGGTCAGGGATGCAATTTTTTCGGGTTCCAGCAGGCCTAAGTGTTTGGGCACCAGTTCGCCAACCACGACAGTGAAATAGGTTAAGGAGAGGACGACGATGGCCAATGCTATCGTTTGGGCATGCGGTTGTACAAAGGGAAAAGGAAAACTGCCAAGCCAATCGGTGAGCGGCCTGGCTAATGCATTTTCTCCGATAGCACCGCTGAGGATGCCCACCATAGTAATCCCGACCTGAATGGTAGACAGGAAGGGCCCTGGATTATTTTTGAGGGCACGCGCCGATTGGGCCCCCCGGCTGCCCTCGTTGACCAATTTTTGCAAGCGGATATCGCGCGACGAGATCACGGCGATTTCGGACATGGAAAAAATACCGTTGAGGAAAATAAGCAAGACAAGCAGAAGGATGTCCATTTCAATTATTGTGTCGATGGTTGTTGTATTGTGAAACCATGGGGTGCGAGAGGCGTTGTGCACATGCTGCGTCTCAGGTAGCGCAATGGTGCGCATGCCATACAGGAGCGTCGGCAGCCCAGGAGGCTCCGCCTGGTTCCTGGTTTGTTATCGCCTGGTGACAAGTTGACGGCCCGCCGCTTGCGCTTTTCGCAATGCGTTCTCCGGTGGCGCCGCGTGGTGCTGCTGTGCTGCCTGGCCGACGAATAGAGTTGTAACCGGTTGGGCTCCCATGGTTTTGGCGATGAGTCGTAACGCCCGAGGGGCTCCAGTAAAAATCCAGCCCATGACGGTTGGCATGGCGGCTGAGGTGATCAAGACCGCCCGCTTGTCTTTATTTGTAGATCTCATTTTGGGGCCAGGCTGGCCCCAAGGCCAGTATGCGTAACAGATCAGCCGTTCCATGAACCTGCGTGTCACTGCGGTGACGTTGAAGAAGTTCACGGGCGCTCCCAGGACGAGCCCATCGCATTCTTTCCATTCGTTCAGGATGGCCATAAGCTCATCTGTATGCACACACCTCCCAGGTTCCACCCCTGGTTCCTGCGTGCATTGGCGGCAATTCGTGCAAAATTCGATATGGGCGTCCGTAAGGTAAATTTTCTTTGTGATGGCACCCAATGCATCTGCGCTCGACAGCACTTCTGACACCAAAGCGTCAATAGTCCCGTTTTTTCGATAGCTTCCGACGATCCCCAGAATTTTCATGATGGTGTTTCCTCAGTCGTTTTCAGCATGTCAAAGAATGAACAACGTCTCGTCACTGCCGCTATTTGGCCAAATTTTGGGGGTGTGG
>JBFJXW010000066.1:0-17015 GCA_041622895.1 Desulfobulbus sp.
AACCGGGAAGATTGTATGGTAAGAAGTGTCCGCAAATTCTCCATACGGACGGGTAGCTCAGCTGGATAGAGCGTTGGCCTCCGAAGCCAAAGGTCGCGGGTTCGAATCCCGCCTCGTTCACCAATAAAAATAGCCCCTTAGCAAACATTTTGCTAGGGGGCTCTTTTCGTTTTATTTATTCCTCTATTGTGCGCCAGAAGAAAAATTGCCTCTTCATTGCGGGTAGATTTGGTAAAAATGGTAAAGTAGCGAGCTTACACCGATGCGTGATTCACCAATCGCACCGATGCGGGGTATTTGGGCGCCTTCCATTCGTTGCACAATGAAACGCAATTCTTGCGTGCAGCCAACGAAACAGGTCGGATCGGGCAATCCTATGACAGTTAAAGAAAGGGTTGCCGCGCGCAAGTGACCATAATAATGTCCTTTGGTTGTTCATTGGTACATGCCGATTAGGAAAATATTGAGAAAATGAAAGCATAACACCAAAAAATGAGGCAAACGACATGAAGAAAATCGAGTTAACTTGATATGTTGAAAGTGTTATTTTCTTTTGCGCTCACTATCTGAAGAATGTTTTTTTGATTGTCGTCGGGTGTTATTTTTCCCAACTGAAACAGAGTTGCGTTGAAGGCTGAAGAACTTTTTTACTTAGATTATACGCACAACTTTCTCCTGTCGCCTGCCAGCTTACGCTTGGGATACTCCATTTGGAAACGTGACAGATCAATGCAGGTTCCCATTGATCTTCCCAGAGAACAGGTATTTCTTCCTACCATTTGTATCGTGCTTTCATATTGACGCTACAAATGGTAGGGGTAAATGATTATAACTCCACAATATGATGAGAGTCTCATCACGAGCTCTCGAAAACGCCGAACGGCGATGACATTCCGCAACACTGCCTCCGTGAAACGACTAGCCATCTTACTGGGACAAAGTCGCTATATGCGACTTCCACCGATTCAAGCATGTCAGAATGATTTGACGAGTATGCGACAATTGCTCGAGTCGACCGCATGTTTTGATCACATCCTTGTGCTCGATGATGCTGTCGAAACTGCGCTCGACGCAAAAGAGCAACTGCGTTCTTTTCTGACATCCAATTCGACAGAAGCCGTCAATGAGCTATTTTTCTATTTTACGGGGCACGGGTACTTTGACGGTGAGGAGTTCATTTTCCTGTGGAAAAATTTTGATCCGGAACAACAGCAGCAAACCGCTCTTGCAAGCTCGGAAATTGATCAGTTGCTCGCGCAAGTGCATCCTGAACTGCTCGTCAAAGTTGTCGATGCCTGCAATTCGGAGAGCTCCATTTCGAAAGTGCCGCTCTCTCCTGAAGGGTATGACCATACTGCGAAAGATCTGTTCAAAAACACATACTGCCTTTTCTCAAGCCAGAGAGATCAATATTCGCTCGCAGACTCGGCCCATAGCTTTTTTACCAGCTTATTTTTCCAGGCCATCAACCGGCCGGTCGGGACACGAGTTCGATACCGGGATATCATCGACTTCATTTCTGAAGCCTTCGAAAAAATCGGCCGACAAACACCGGTCTTTGTCACCCATGCCGACTTTACTGAACAATTTTGCATTATAACCAAACAGGTCAAGGAGCTGCTCGAGCGTCTCGACCTCGAACAGCAAAAGGTGACGGTGTCGAAACAAGTCGAGAGCGACCTTCTCGATCGTGTTCGACTCGAGGCCGCCCAGTATGTCTCGCTGGACGAGGCCAAACAATGCTTACGCTGCGGTCTGGAGGCTTTGACAGAATTTCAGCTCAATCTTGAATTCAGCAATTTTTTCGAAAAAGACGTTCAGAGCACGTTGGCATACACCAACATTCCGAAGATAGAACACATTGCTCAAGTGCTTGCAGCGTCGGACGATGAACTGTATGCGCATGTCTTGTATGATACCGAGCACTACGACATCACGATACCGGTGGAATATACGGTGCTTGGCCCACCGGCTGCGATAAAAGGTATCTCCACCCGGCTCGAAACGAGAACACAATCTCGCGAAATCCCGAAATCCTACGAAAACAATTTTGAACTGCCTTATGTTGCCATGTGCATGACATTGAAGTCCCGATTTGCCAATCTTCTCAGTCAAGCCTTTGTCGTGGTGCCAGTTTTGGCACGAACACGGCTCTATTATTTCTACACGACAGCGACCTACAAGCGTGTTGATTGGGACCGCCAGGCTGTGGAGACCTCCGCAGTCCAATGGGAGCATGACGTATTCCCTTTTAATTGCTACCAAATAAAGACCCTGTTGACGAAACTCATTCAAGAGAAATTTCTAGCAGGCATTCTCAAGGACATGAAGCACCGCTTCGGCATTCTCTCGACCAGCAATGAAGAGCACTCTCGGTGAAGAAGCCCAGACGTTGATCGGCAATACAGGGCTGGAAAAGGTGAATATTTCGATATTGTGTAAGGAGAGAAAGAATAAACTCGTTAACCGGGGGAAGACGAAGAACTAACTCCCATTGCGCTTATCAAAGGGCCGTCTGTCCAGAAGCGTCGGCATGCAGAGCCGATCCGGTTAACGAGAAACATTGGTGCGTCAACTATCAGATTCGTTGACCCAAGCGGGGGAGAGAATTTCCCACTTGGTCCTCATCGGCCTATACATCCAAGGAGATGAGATTGGTTCCCTGTAAAACCAATCAACGAATTTTATAGTATACATGTAAGACCTGCGGGCTGTCCTGGCAATGGACCGACAGGGTGAAATTATTCGCCCCGTGGGTCGAGATCTGCCGAGACAACCGATTGTGGTAAAGTGTTGTCCACCGATGTTTGGTCAGGGGTTCTTGTAAATATGCCGCTTTAAGCGTTTCAAAATCTTTCCAGCCGCCGGTTTCGTCGATAGTTTCTAAATGTAATGGAACAAAACAAGGTTGTGCTGCGCCCTTCTCTCCCCAGCTACTTTTCAAGTTCATATTTAAACGGATACGGCACATTTTCTTCTCGGTTGACAGGAGTCAAAGGTTGATTCATCGAGATATCACTGAAATCCGAGAGCAGTGGCTCGGCCTTATTTACAGATTTTCTAATTTTTACCGGTCCAGCCCAAAGAATATACTGCTCGTTATACTCCGATTCCGCCGTCGCTGTTTGTGGTTCCATGATCAACGCACCCGTCAGGTGATCCACAGCTAGTACTTCCAATGCCGTTTTGGCCTTGAGAATTTCGTTGTTCGCCACAAACCACTCCACACGCGTATATACCGTTCCAAAAACATCCACTGTGACATACACATCCACCTCTGCTTCCGAGGGTGGGACGACATATACTTTCTGCAGATAGAGATACGTCTGCAACACAGCTGCCAAATACTGCAGATCATCGGAGGTGATTTCCTCCGAGTTATGGTAGGCCCCTAATCCATTGTATTCCATTCCTGCCTGGATCGTCGCCCCACTGCCGTCCTGTTGGGTTGCCTTGGAACTGGGGGAGGTCAGTACGGTGTCGGTGGTGCTCTTCTGGGTTGTGGATGCGTTGCTATTCGAGGTGCTGCTGGAGCTGGTGTACCTGGGATAAATATACGTTTCCTTTACCGGTGAACTCTGGATGTAGTCCCCGTGGATCTGTGAGACAATGGAAAAACGACCCCCAACCAGGTTGCCTGCTCCGGTGTCACCAATGGCATTGACAAAGAGATTGACGTTTTTCCCCCGCAGTTTGGAAAGATCAATCTGCTTGACCGCTGCCCTGGTTGCGGCCGATACCAATTCCTGCTCGACAGCAAACCGCTTTCCGCCGCCATGGCCGGGAATGCCGGTCTGTGCTGCGCAGCCGGTGAACAGAAACGCTACAAAAACAATTAAATTACGTGCAACGAAATGCATACAGCTCCAAAAAAAATTCAGGGTTCTCGCAAACCTTCATCCAGCGCCCTGATCACCGGGTAGAGGAAATAAGAGATCACCGATCGACTGCCGACTTTAATTTCGGTGCGCACCTTCATTCCCGGAATAAGGCGGAACCCATCCGGAACATTGCGAAGCTGGGCAGAAAGCAAGGTCACCCTGGTACGATAAAACGCTTCGGTCGCCTCTTTACCCGGCTCAGGTTTGAGTATCTGCTCTGGACTGGTCTGAGAAAAGGCATTCTCGCTGATAACACGTACACGGCCGGGCAGCGTGTCATGCCGCTGAAAGGGAAAAGCATCGAACTTGACCCGTGCCGTATCCCCTGTCCGGATACGGCCAATATCCTTTGATTTGATATTGACCTCAGCCTCCAGCACACTGCCCTGCGGAACCAGAATCATGAAGGGCTCGGCTTGCTGGATGATCGACCCCACCGAACGTTCCGCCATTTTGAGAACAATCCCTTTTTCAGGGGCGCGCAAGGTGATAAGATCATGCATCCGTTCGGCCTTGTGCAACTCAGCCATAACCTTGGTGATTTCATCACGCAATGCGACCTGTTGCTCCAATAGTTCCCCCTGACGTTCCTCGACAAATCGCCGCCAGTCCGACTCGGCTTGGCGAAGTTCATTGCGGGTCACCTCTTCTTCTGCCTTGAGACTGTCAAGGGCGTTAGCCGATTTGAACCGAGCTTTTTGCGCCTCTAAAAGCCGCAAGCGAAACTGGCTGTCCTCTTCTCCAGGCACTCGTCTGGCTGCATGCCCCTCCGCATCACGCAGAAGTTTGAGTTGCTGTTTATGGCCTTGCCGCTGCACCGCATTGAGTTTGAGCTTCGCCTGCAGAGCGGCAATCTTATCTGCGCTGAGGCGTTTATTTTTAGCCAAAATCAGGCGGCGCTGCCGCAGAACCTGCTCTTGCAGTTTGCCATCCTCACCCTCTTCAGGAAGAGATGTGAACGAAGTACCAGCTAACTCAGCCTTGATTCGCCGTATCTGAGCTCCCAAAGAAATACGTTGCCTGGTTAATTGGCTTAGGTCTGCAGTGGCAAAGGTGGGGTCGAGTGTAGCCAGCAACTGGTCCTTTTCCACGACATCCCCTACTCGGGCATCAATGGTCCGGATAACGGCGGTGCTCAACGGTTGGACCACAATCGTCGGCGTACGGGTAATCAGCTCACCCCGGGCAACCACGATTCGATCCACCTTGAACACAATTGAACCCACCACCAGACTGATCAGCGCAATCAAGATAAGATAGAGCACCCAGCGAGCCTTACCCGGAACCGGCCTTTCCTCGATCGCCACTGCATCGGGCTGATATTCTAAAATGTCGTGTTTTTTTGAGTTCATGCTTCTCTCTGCTGCCGCCAGAGTTTTGCATACAAGGCGCAATCCTGAAGGAGTTGCTTGTGTGGCCCATGGCCTGCAAGAGAGCCTCGTTCCAGAACTATGATACTGTCGGCATCCTTTAACATGGACAAACGATGCGAAACGATAATGACTGTCCGGTTTTGTGCGATCTGCGCAAGGTTTTCCCGAACGATTCGCTCGCTCTCCGGATCAAGGGCACTGGTCGCTTCATCCAGGATGAGAATCTCCGGTGCTGTCAACAGCGCTCGGGCTATTGCAAGTCGTTGCCGCTGTCCGCCGGACAGGTTTTTAGCCCCTTCTTCCAGCAACGTGTCATAGCCTTGCGGCAAATTGACAATAAATTCATCCGCACCGGCCAGTAGTGCAGCTTGAAGAATTTGTTCACGTGAAGCTGCCGATTGCCCGGCCCGAATGTTTTCTGCCACCGTGGCTCGAAACAAAAAATTCTCCTGAAGCACGACCCCCATGTTGCGGCGAAGATGTGCAGTATCCAGTTCGTTGAGGTAGCAGTCGTTGATCCGAATGGTTCCTGAGGAGGGAAAATATACCTTCTGCAGCATGCGGGTCAGGGTTGTCTTCCCCGAGCCGCTCGGCCCCACAATGCCCAACGTCGTCCCAGCGGGGACGGACAGAGAAATATCCTGCAGGACATTGGGCAGATCAGGCGCATAGCGAAAACTGACCCGGTCAAAAACAATATCGCCTTTCAGCGAGGGTCGGGCACCGTGTCTGCCCGCTCCCCATTCTTCTTTGGCATTCATCACCAGCCCAAGCTTTTCAACCGACAGCGCCGCTTCTTGGTACTGGTTAACCAATCCCACTAATCGTACCAGCGGTGAGGTCACCCGACCAGCCAGCATCTGAAATGCGATCAGCGAGCCTACGGTCAGTTCGCCGCTGAATACCAGACCTGCTCCTATCCATATAAGAAGTACCGTCATAATCCGTTCAAGAAATTGAGTTACGGATTTGGCTGTGATGGAAATCTTTCCAACCCGAAACTGCATGCTCACTGCAGCAGCGACCTTGTTTTCCCATTGTCTGCGCAATAAGGGCTCTATGGCCATGGCCTTGACCGTAGCCATGCCGTTGATGGTTTCCACCAACATGGCCTGTCGGCTTCCTTCCGCCTCGTAAAGGGCATTCAAGCGACGTTTGAAAGGATTGATCAACAGGCCAATCACTATTGCAATCAAACCGGTGCATACCAGCACGATCGCGGTTAGGGAGACGCTATAGAAAAATAGAAAGGGCAGGAAAACAAAGAGCGAGGTTGCCTCAAGGAGGGTTAAAAACACATTGCCTGAGAGAAAATTGCGGATTTTCGACGTCTGCTGCATGTGCTGCGTCAAGACACCGGCGGTGACATGCTCGAAGAAATCAAGCGGTAGCTGCAACAGATGACGAAAGGTGCGTCCCGTAATACGGAGATCGATCTTATTGGTGGCATGGAGGAGCAGATAATCGCGTAAAAAATCCAGCCCGGCATTCACCAGCAGAGCCACACTCATACCAATGCCAAGGACATGCAGGGTAGTAAAAGCCTGATTGACCAGGACCTTATCGATCACGATCTGAAAAAAAATCGGCGTGACCAGGGCAATCAGATTGATGAACAAGACCGCCAGAGCAATGTCGAAAAAGGTCAGTTTCTGGCGGAGAAACTCAGGGATGAACCAGCGGAGACTGAACGGCTGATTTTCATCGGCGAGTTTAAAGGTCCGCTTGAGGAGGTACAAACTGCCATCCCAAATCTTCTCGAATTCCGTTCGGCTCAGCCGGACATGGCCGCCCGCAGTGAGGGGATCGTAGCAACCAATCATCGTTTCCCCGGACTGGTCCGTTTGAGGGAGTATGCCAACCAGAATGATATGCCGGCCATTATGTAAACGGGCGATAGCGGGATATGCTTTCTTTAACTCCAGGAGACTTTGCCAATTCAATTGCAGCCGTTTGGCTTTGAGGCCCTGTTCCTTGGCCATACGCAAAAAGGTCGCGGGTGGAATTTCCTCCTTGCTGAGTCCGTATTCATGCTGGAGCCGATCTTGTGTCAGCTCTATCTTATGCTCTCGGGCCACGATTGAAAAACAGACCAAGGCCGTGTTGATTTTCTCAAAATAGAGAACACCGCCAGCCCAAATCTGCTGAAATTGTTCGAACGTGAGCGTCTCACTCTGTGGTTTGGTTTGGGGCGAAAGAAGTGTAACACGCTCCGGCTTTCCCGTACTGTCTCTGAATAATTCAGAAAGAATACAGTATCGGCCATCACGCAACTCTGCCACCATAGGCATGTGCAGACTGAGTCCTGTCAGTTGTTGTTGATTCGGCCGCATAATAACCGTCTGCAGTCCTTCCTGCTTGGAAAGCTGCAGGACGTTCTCCAACGCAGTTTTACGACCTGCAGGGGTAGGGTCTTCTTTGAGTGTGCTGAGATGCGTTGCGAAAGCGGACATTCCTTTCTGTTCGGCGATGTAACGGCAGCAGCCGATAAGGCCTGGCGATGAATTGTCCGATGGAGCAGATGTAGAGAGCGATAAAGCCGGCATTAACGTAACGTGTGAGACTGACACCCCCACTAACCCGTTTTAGGATCGGCGGGAGACTTTTTTAGGATCAAACGAAAATAGGATCAGGCGACAACCAGAAAATCGTTGACTGTACGCTGTGGCTTGTTGGTCAGGGTAGCGAACTGCACCGTTACACCATGGCCACCACCGTCGGCATCGCACCTTCTCATGAGGGCTATAATGATGCCGCTTCGTTCCAAGAGAATTTCCTCCGTTTATGAGAGTTTATCACAAGCAATCCTAATGTCCAAATCACGCTGAAAATTGATTGAAATAACGTAATGCGAGGCTACTGCGAGGAGGAATTCGAGAAATGAAGAAAAAGACTGAGAGAAAAAATAACGAAATTTGAACTGGCAATACGGAAGTACATCAGCGTGATCCGAATCAACTCGTTTTTCTCGGGTTGACCATTATCACAAGGTGTCTTTTTTTGAATTAAAACAAAAAACCCCGCCAGAGGCGGGGTTTTTTGTTTACTATAGACGCAACGATTAGAGTTTAGTTACATTCTCAGCTGCAGGACCTTTTGCACCATCGACAACATTGAAACTCACACGCTCTCCCTCTTGGAGAGATTTGAACCCAGTACCCTGGATAGCGGAATGGTGTACAAATACATCTTTCCCGCCATCTTGCTCAATAAAACCAAATCCCTTGGAATCATTAAACCATTTTACAGTTCCTTCAGCCATTGCAACTACTCCTCTTTCGTTGTGCGAACTTATCACACAGTTTTATGGTTGGCCCCGCTTGGGGCCATTGGTGACACACTGAGTAACCCCAAAAGGTCATTCAGTAATATGTTATTGTTTTGATACTATTTTTCTCGTTAAAATACTTCTAAACAGCGGATGGCAGTGCTTCAGTACCATACATTTCGTTCGCTCGCCAGTAAACATTGCCCAGGTAAGAAAAATATTTGATTCCACGTGAAAATTGTAAGACAACATCAACCTGTAATGGATTAGCGCAATCGCAATCGGTTTGTCTCTATGTTGCGGACGTGTGGCGGCCCTGATCGGTACGATGAAAATTTCCATCTCAATTCTTTCGAAACGAATTTAAACAGATGGGAAGAAAGAAGCAATGGGTAAAAATTACAGATAAAATGGATATAAAAAATATCTACCAAAGGACAGGTAAACGCTTCACAGGGCAAAAATAGAGTGCTAGCGATGCAAAACAAACTGCCATTATCAACACTATTACGGACAATTAAACCAATAATTCAAGAACAGTACTTGCGGTATATACCTTGTCTTTCCCTCGTATCCAAACCTTGTTGATCGGTCGCGACAATGCGGTTTTTTATAAGTGATGCATGAATGCTAATCCTGCCTTAAACCGGCCGTTACTAATATACAGACAAAAGCGCTGAGAAACAGCGGACAGCAAACCTCTATCTCTTTTGTAACGATTTTTTTCAAATTATATTAAAAAAACAGCGTATCTCGACACGTATTCTCGCTTTTTCAGGAAAGCCGTTTATCGTTTAGACAATTAGCGAAGAGAATACCTTCTGTTGCCCAATTGCGTCAACCTCCACAATCGAGGTAGCAACCATGCCACGAGTCGAATTGAATACACAAGCTCCAGCTTTTTCCATGCCCGATTTTGCTGGCCACGTGGTCTCACTTTCGGATTTTCTCGAACGAGAAAACGTTCTGGTGGTTTTCAATCGGGGGTTCTTATGACCGTTCTGCCGCAAGCACATAGCGCAGTTGCGCCAGGATTATCAACAGTTTAAACAGTTACACACAACAATACTGGTCATAGGCCCTGAAGATACCGAATCGTTCCAGAAATACTGGCAGCAAGAAAAACTCCCCTTTATCGGTCTGCCCGATCCTGAACACCGAACACTGAAACTATACGGCCAAGAGGTAAAACTGTTCAAGTTAGGCAGAATGCCAGCCCAGATGCTCATTGATACCGCCGGCGTGCTGCGCTATGTGCATTACGGCCATTCAATGGCTGATATTCCTCCCAATGATGAAGTGCTCGACCTGATCAAACAATTGAACCAGCCATGAACACTCTGTGCAAGGGATGCGTTTCAGATCAATACATTTCGTGCCGGCAAACACGCAGCGAGGCCGGTCCTGACCGGCCCCTGCAGGCCTTTTTTCGGAGGACTTACTTAGGCAGCTCAAGGAGTGCGGCAGATCTCCCTTCCCAATTGTGCGGCCTCTTCCAATTTCAGGCTTTTTCCAAGCACCTCTCCTTTGGCGTCAACGCCCTGCACCAGTAGTTCGCCGCTGTAAGTGAAATCCATGGCATCAAAGGCATAACGAACGGTTAACCGCGCACCTTCAAAAATCTTTCCGCCGGCGGTTGCGGCCACACTGACCAGGTAACCGCGGAGATTTTCGCGCTCCGGCTTGATGGCACCAAGCAGATATTTACGACACCACAGGGCCTGACAGCGGTCGATAAAGGCCTTGGTCTGGGCCGTTACCCCATAAAAATAGATAGGCGAGCCGATAACAATGCGGTGGGCGGCGTCTAGTTTATCATAAAGGCCGATCATATCGTCATTGATAACACACTGCCCTTCCACCTCACACGATCCGCACCCCGTACAGGGATGAATGACCAATTGAGCCAGATTGATGTGTTCAGCCTTATAGCCGCAGCGTTGTATCCCTTCTTCAACCTTTGCCAGCAACAGATCGGTATTGCCCCGCTTTCGCGGGCTCCCGTTCAAAACTAGAATATTCATGGTGTTACCTCCTGCCAGGCCTGCTTTTTCAACAGTTCCCTCAAAAAATAAGAGTATTTTTACGAAAGGGAAAGTTTCCTACCCCTTTCCGGTTGTATTGCCCAAACTTTCCAATTTCCAAATTGTTACAAGTAAATACTCTCCTTGTTTACAGCCGTTTTTTGTACGATTTTTTATATCATTCTGGTCCGTTTCGCGATTGTACCTGTCAAAAACCTGAATCAATCATTGATATAACTGCAGGACACATTTATTCTCCGATAAACGGTAACGGTGCCAATCGGGTACGCGACGGGGTAATGGAGAGTATGCTATGGCAGACAAATCCTTTACGGGAGTATCCCAACAATCCGCTGACAATACGAACAGATAATCACTGGCTACCAATACATTTACCCACCTATGCAATGCTTCCCCTCATACATCCAGGCATATTGTGCAATTCGAAGAGGTTACGCGACATGGGCCCTGATTTGCCTCGTTACCTGATCGAATTCTTCGGCGGTATAGGTTCCCGTTCTCCTCTCGACCTCAAACCACGCGAAATTGCTGCGGTCGCTCCCCTTAACAGGCTGTTTGCCGCAAAACAATCTGCAATGTGGTGGATACAGCAGGCCAAGAATAATGCCTACAGCCATCACATTAACGCCAAAAGGTAACAAACCGTATCCTGGTATTTTTTGGGCTATTGCAATTGTTTTACAATTTTTTACCGACACATCGCCCAATGAATGCCCAATGGAGGCAATAACATGACGGATTCTACGACACAAACCAATAACAATCGACCCTTTGCCAACAAAACAGCGATCATTACCGGCGCCAGTTCCGGCATTGGGCGAGCCACAGCACTCATGTTGTCGCAAGCTGGAGCCGCAGTGGTTATCCACGCCCGACGTGCTGAAAAATTACATGAATTGGCAACGGAAATTACCGGTCTGGGAGGCAAGGTACTGTCAATTGCCGGCGATGCCGCGGTCGTTACAGATATCGATGCCTTGCTTGAACAGGCCGAAGCCTGGAAAGAGGGGGGCTGTAAATATGATACTGTGGTGGTCAACGCAGGCCGCGGTTTGGCCGGCGGCATCCTCGACAGCGATGCCGCCCAGTGGCAGGAACTGTATCAGGTCAACGTACTCGGCGCGGCCCATCTGATGCGCCGGGCCGGACAGTATCTTACGCAACGAAAAAACGGCGATATTGTTGTTCTCAGTTCCGTGGTCGGCAAAAACATCTCTCCGTTCAGTGGTTTTTACGGTTCGAGCAAATTTGCCGTCAGCGCTCTTGCAGAGGGACTTCGCCGTGAGGTGTGCCCTCACGGGATACGGGTCTCCACGGTCATGCCGGGCATTGTAACCTCAGGGTTTCAAGCGGTTGCCGGTTATGACGAAGAGCATTTCGGCAAAGCCGTTGCCCCTTTTGGCAAACTGCTGGAACCCGAAGACATTGCCCAGGGTATCGTCTGGCTGCTCAGCCTGCCGGCTCATGTTCACGTCAACGAAATCATGATCCGTCCCACTGGCCAGACCTACCCGTGATCGGTACCCGGGCATGCACCTAGACTCCACAACACGGATCGCGATCCATACCATTTTGCAACCATGCCCCCTCCCCCCTCTTCTTCCTCACCAACAGAGGCACGTTTATCTCAGCCCAGTAAACAATTGAACAGGAAAAGATTGATGAAAGTTCTAGCTATCAACGGCAGTCCACGGAAAAACTGGAATACAGCAACCCTGCTGAGCAAGGTTCTTGAAGGAGCCGACGCCCAGGGTGCCGATACCGAACTGGTGCACCTTTACGATCTCACCTACAAAGGATGCGTCAGCTGTTTTACCTGCAAACTTACGGACGGCCCCTGTAATGGCCGATGTGCCATCAAGGATGATTTAAGCCCTATTCTCAAGACAATAGAAGATAAAGTTGATGTTCTTGTACTGGGGTCGCCTATTTATTTTGGCCAGATGAGCGGTGAGATGCGGTCCTTTATGGAACGTCTGCTGTTCGCTCCCCTGGTGTACAGCCAACCGGTCCAATCGATTTTTCCGCGAAAGCTTAAAACTGCGATCATCTACACCATGAATGTCAACGAGAAGTTGTGCAAACAATTCGGCTATGAAACCCTGTTCCGCACCACCGAAGCTTCAATGCGCTTGATTTTTGGCGAAGCCGAAACCATCTGCTGCTACAACACCTATCAGTTTCCCGATTACTCCAAGGTTGTGATGGAATATATGGACCCGGCCCAAAAGGCTGCACAGCGCGCCAACGTTTTCCCCCTGGATTGCCAAAACGCCTTCAAACTCGGCACCCGACTGGCAACGCCGGCCTAATACTTGAGTTCTTTCGATTCTCATCGGCGAAAAACAACCTATGTCCGGCCTCATATCAAACGAACTTATTGTTGCAGTGAAAGATCAATTGCAGATCAACTGGCGCGGCATTCATGGCATCAGCCACTGGGCCAGAGTGTACGAAAACGGTCTGCGCCTGGCAGCACACACCGGTGCAGACACACGGGTTGTCAAACTCTTTGCCCTGTTCCACGACAGCCGGCGGCTCAATGAAGGTCAGGACCCGGAGCACGGATTGCGCGGTGCTTTGCTGGCGACGCAGCTACGAGGGCACTATTTCCACATTCCCGACAATGCCTTTACACTGCTCGTCACGGCCTGCCGTCTCCATACCAAGGAAAAAACCCACACGGATATTACGGTGCAAACCTGCTTTGATGCCGATCGTTTGGACCTGGGCAGAATTGGAAAAACACCCGATCCCTATTTCCTCTGTACCGAGGCCGCGAAAAATCCGGATACCATTGCACGGGCTGTCTGGCATAGTGTCCATGGCACAGTTCCCGATAACGTTCTCGGCAGGGCTTTGCAATTGCTCGACTAGTTCCTGTACAAAAGGTTGCCACCTCCGCTGCGCATCGGTTGGTGCCCGGACATCCTTCTGCACTGTGGCAAAAAGGGACAGTCAATTGACCTTATACCGCATTTTATGCGTGCCATTTTACTGCAAACCCCCTATTACTGTCTGATAATATTCGCATAGTTGCTTCAATCACCCCTTACTTACCTGGAGTTATTAATGCACTATCGCTGGCTCTTCTGGATCATTCTGCAATGCACTCTCGCAGCAGCCCTTCCCTTCTCCGGGCATGCAGAACCACTTCAGCACTATCAGCATATCCTGCTGCTCAATTCCTATCACCAAGGATACAAATGGACGGACGATGAAACCCGGGGCGTCCTTGAAACCCTTGGCCGCCAAGACAAACAAACTAAAGTCTATACCGAATACATGGGGACGAAATGGACGGCGGACGATCAGTATTTTCAGCAACTCCGAAACACGTATAAGCACAAATTCAATGCGATTTCTTTTGATGTCATTATTGCCACTGACAATGATGCCTTCAATTTTCTCCGCAACTACCGGGATGAGGTTTTCGGACCAGTGCCGACGGTGTTCTGCGGCGTTAATTATTTTCAACCCGAAGAACTGGACGGGCACAATTTCTTTACCGGTGTAAGCGAAACGGCTGACTTCAAGGCAAATTTCGACCTCATGCTCCGCCTCCATCCTTCGACCAAACAAATTGTCATTATTATCGACACTTCGGAAACCGGTACACGCGTTTTTCAAGAAGTCTCTGCAATAATCCCTCTCTACAAGGAAAAAGTAACCTTTGAATTTCTCCAGAATCTGACAATGGAGGAGCTTCTGCAACGCGTCTCTCGCCTGCCTGCAGATGCGCTTATCCTGTATACCTTTTTTTTCCGTGATAAAAAGAATCAGCTCTTTGAACATGATGACAGCATCACCCTCATTAGCCAGGCATCCCAGGCACCCGTCTACGGCACCTGGGATTTCAGCCTGGGCCATGGCATCATCGGCGGCAAACTTGTCTGTGGTTTCGAACAGGGCAAGATGGCCGCTGAGATGGCCCAAAAAATACTGCAGGGCGAACGGACGGAAAACATTCCCGTGGCCCTGGAGAACCCAAGTCGTTTCATGTTCGACTACGCGCAGATGCAACGATTCGCTATACAATCACAAAGTCTGCCTTCGGACAGCAGCATTATCAATGCCCCCTCTCCGTCCTATACCTTTTCCAAACCCGTGGTTTGGACCGCTGGCGGCAGTGTCGTCCTGCTCTCGGCATTTGTCGTTATTCTCCTGATCAATATCAGACAGCGGGATCAGGCCAAAAATAGATTCAAGGCCAGCGAAGCGCAGTATCATTCATTGGTCGACAACCTGAACATCGGCGTGTATCGCAATACCGGAGGCACGCCTGGTTTTTTTCTCCAGGCAAACCCCGCCATGCTCAAAATTTTCGGCTACGAATCCCTTGATGAATTTTTGCAGACTTCGGTCGCTCATCATTATAAAAATCCCAGCGACCGAGTGGCGTTTATTAACGAGCTGGCCAAGACCGGGATTGTTCAAGACAAAGAGCTGAAGATGCAAAAAAAAGATGGCTCGCCCATCTGGATCTCGTGTACAGCCAAAATTGTCTTTGATGAGCATCAAACCGTCAAATGGATTGACGGGGTAGTGGAAGACATTACCGAAAAAAAACTCATGGAGGCGCAACTGCGACAATCGCAGAAAATGGAGGCCCTGGGCACCCTGGCCGGCGGCATCGCTCACGATTTCAACAACATTCTGATGGTTATCAGCGGCTACGGCACCCTGCTCAAGCAAAAAGTAGAACAGGATCCTGCCATGCTCCACTATCTGAACCCGATCCTCTCCTCTGCTGAAAAAGCTTCTCAGCTCACCCGGAGCCTGTTGGCGTTCAGCCGCAAACAGGTCATTAACCCCACGCCCCTCAACCTGAAGGATGTGGTCGACGGCATGGAACAGCTCCTGCTGCGCATAGTCGGCGAGGATATGAAACTGGAAACACATCAAGCCGTTGCCAACCTGATGGTCATGGCTGACCAGAGTCAGCTTGAACAGATTCTGCTTAATCTGGTCACCAATGCCCGCGACGCCATGCCCGGTGGCGGCCTGATCAGCATCGGCACCGAAAGCGTCGTGGTCCAGGAAAAAGAGATGCTCCTCCTGCATGACCTCAAGGAACCCGGGGAATATGCGGTGCTGTCGGTTTCCGACACCGGGGGCGGCATGGACGAGGAGGCGCAGCAACGGATCTTTGAACCCTTTTACAGCACCAAGGCCACCGGCAAAGGAACGGGCCTCGGTCTCTCCATTGTTCACGGTATTATCAAACAACATAACGGCGATATCAGTGTATACAGCGAACCAGGCAAAGGAACGACCTTCAAGGTATATCTTCCTCTGTACAAAGGTCTTGTTCAACACCGTGAGGCAGCGACGCAAGCCCCTGTGGTTGGCGGCAAGGAAACCATTCTCCTTGGCGAGGACGACAAAAATGTCCAACAATGGACAAACGATGTGTTGACCATGGCCGGATATACAGTTATCGCGGCGGATGACGGAGAAGCGGTGGTCAATAAATTTTTAGGTGCCGACCACATTGATCTCGTACTGCTTGATGTGGTCATGCCGAAAAAAAACGGAAAGGAGGTCATGGAAGAAATCCACAAAACGCACCCCGATGCCAAGGTCCTTTTCATGTCCGGATATACGGCGGATATCATCCACCACAAAGGCCTCGGCCAAGAAGGAATCAACTTCATCTCCAAGCCGATGCAGCAGAACAATCTGCTGCGCAAAATACGTGAAGTGCTTGCGGACGAACCCCTCACGCACTGACGATCTCCCCTGCAAACCGCACTGCTGTACAGCCGGGGAGCACGCTGTCTGCAAACCCGCGATCCAGCCTGAACGCCAGTGTGTGAGTGATCCGTCCGTGAAAGATTCGCCGGTATCCAGATGCCGGATACCCGTTCCACCCGCCGTCAAACAGATCAGTACAAAAACTGCTGTGCAGATCGATCAGAAAAATTCACGTCCGCTCCCTGCCCCAGTTTTCAAGATCAATTCTTTAATGCTTGACCATGATTCTGTTTTGTTTTAATACTAGAACGAACGTTCGTTCTCATACTCGCGGGCTACATTGATACCATATGGAATTCAGATGAAGAAGCAACAACCACACGATCGCCGGGAAACCATTCTTTCCGTTGCGCTGCAGCTCTTTACCGAACGCGGATATTTTAACACTTCGGTACATGATATCCAGAAACTGGCCAACGTGAGCATCGGTTCGATCTATCACCATTTCGGGAACAAAGAGGCAATAGCCAAAGCATTGTTCCTCGATATCGAAAACAGTTTGAATGAAGCTATCACCGGCATCATGCTCAATCATCGATCCTGCCATGATCGCTGTCGCTCCGTAATCTCCTATCTTTTTGAGACCACTGAGAAAAATCAGCAGATGATGAAATTCATGCTGTATGCGAAACATCAGGAATTCATGCCCGACGAGAAACCGGTCTGCTCTTCCCGCCCCTTCTCGCTCATG
>JBFJXW010000067.1:0-16703 GCA_041622895.1 Desulfobulbus sp.
GCCGGGCGGCGAGGTCCGGGACAGGGTCAAGGGGCAAACTGTCTGAGCGCAGCGAGTTTTTGCCCCGCCGGTTCCGGAGCTTGACGAACGGGGTAGTCTCAGTGGCCTTGGCTGCCTTTTCTTTTGGTTCTTTTCTTTGGGCACGCAAAGAAAAGAACGGGAAGCCCGCAGGGATTGCCTGTTATAAGAACAATCCTTCATTAGGCCGCCTATTCGTGGCACTCACCTGCATAGGTTGCAGAGCGACGAGCAAGCGCACCTTAGTTGCGGTGTGCACGGTTTCGAGTCGAATCAGAAAAACCCGTTGCAAACTGCTCAAGCCCCCCTCAAGCGACCTCACCCGCTTCTTCAATCTCTCCAGCCCCCTCTTTCCTCACCCGCCCCCTCGAATGATCCTTAGCCACCAGCATATAAATCGAAGGAATAACAAACAGGGTAAACAATGAACCAACCGCCATCCCCCCCACCAGTACCAGACCAATCGAATTCCGCGCCGCAGCCCCGGCACCAGTGACCAGGGTCAGGGGAAAATGACCGGCAATGGTCGCCCCGGTGGTCATAAGGATCGGCCGCAGCCGGGTCATGGCCGACTCGAGCACCGCCTCCCGCTTGCTCAATCCCTGCTCCTGCAGCTTATTGGCAAACTCGACAATCAGGATACCGTTCTTCGACACCAGGCCGACCAGGGTGACCAGACCCACCTGGGAATAGATATTCAGCGTTGTGGTCCAGCCCTTGGTCCAGAACGGCACGCTGGGGTCGGGCATCTTGAGAAACGTAAAAATGAGGGCACCGAACATGGCCAGGGGCACGGATCCGGCCAGGATGACAAAGGGATCGCGGAAACTGTTGAACTGCGCCGCCAGCACCAGAAAAATCAGGATAATCGCCAACCCGAAGGCCTGGATAAAGGTGTTGCCTTCCACCCGCAGCTGCCGGGACTCACCGGTATAATCAATCTTATACCCCTGGGGCAGAATCTTGGCCGCCTCATCCTCAAGAAAGCGAAGGGCCTCATCCAGGGGCCGGACAGCCACACCACTGAGGGTGACGGCATTCAACTGCTGAAAGCGGTTCAGCGAGCGCGCCACCGTACTGTTCTGCAGAGTGGCCACGGTGGAAAGGGGCACCAGCTGCCCGTTGGGACCGGTGACATGGATATCGCGCAGCTGGTCGGGATTGAGACGATCCATCCGCATAATCTGGGGCACCACCTTGTAGCTGCGACCGGCAATGTTGAACCGGTTGACATAATTACCGCCGACCATGGTCGCCAGATCAGCACCGACCTGCTGCAAATTCAGACCGAGGTCGGCGACCTTGTCGCGGTCGATGACGATCTCCGCCTGGGGTTGATCGATTTTGACGTCAATAAGCGGCGGGAAGGCGAACATCTTACTCTTGATCGCCGCCAGCTGAATCTGCTGGGCGAACTGCAGGATCTGACTCGGTTCGGCAGTGGAGGCCAGCACAAATTCCACTGGAAATTGACCGCCGCCGGGAAGGGCCGGCGGCGTTACCGGCAGCACGCGGATACCGGTGATCCCATGCAGCTTCTGCTGAACCTCGGGCATAATCTCGAAAATCGTCCGTTCCCGCTGTTGCCAAGGTTTGACCACCATGCCGCTGAACCCCGAGGAAGGCATGGTCAGCTGGAAGACGAAATCGGTCTCCGGTACGCTCAAAAAGGCCTCATTCACGGCTGCGGTATAGAGACTGTTCTGATCCAGGGTGGAGTTGGCGGCCGCATCGACAATGCCGAAGATAACACCCTGATCCTCGGTTGGCGCCAGCTCCCTGGCCGACATGGTAAACATCGGGATGGACAGGCCGCCGAGAATAATCCATACCATATACACTGCCGGCCGGAAATTGAGGGTCGCCTGCAGCCATCGGCCGTAGGCGGCCCGCAGGCGTTTGAAATCGCGTTCAATCTTGCCCGAAAAGCCGCGTTCGGTCATCCCCGCTTTGAGCAGGCGGGAAGACATCATCGGCGACAGGGTCAGGGCCACAATGCCGGAAATGGTGACTGCTCCGGCCAGGGTAAAGGCAAACTCCCGGAACAGTGACCCGGTCAGGCCGCCCTGAAGGCCGATGGGCATATACACAGCGGCCAGAGTGATGGTCATGGAAATGATCGGACTGACCAACTCACGGCCGCTGCGCAGGGCGGCGTCGACAGGGCTCAAGCCTTCGCTAAGATGCCGCTCGACATTTTCCACTACCACGATGGCATCGTCGACCACCAGTCCCACTGAGAGCACAATGGCCAGCAGCGTCAGCAGATTGATGGTGAAACCGAACACCTGCATGAGAAACATTGCCCCGATCAGCGACAGAGGGATGGTCACCACCGGAATAAGAGCGGAACGCAGGGAGCCGAGAAAGAGAAAGATAATGATGACGACGATCAGCAGGGTTTCGCTCAGGGTTTTGACGACTTCCTGGATAGCGTTTTCGATGTAAGCAGTACCGTCGTAGGCGATTCGCGCCGTGAGGCCATTGGGCAGTTGCTTGTCAATGGCCTCCAGTTCCAACCGGACCCGTTTGATCACGTCCAGGGAATTGGCGTTGGGCAGGGGCCAGATGCCCATGAAGACCGCGGTCTGGCCGGAGAACCGCACCTCGGTATCGTAATCCTCAGCCCCGAGCACCACCTCACCGATATCCTCGATGCGGACGATGGCGCCCTGCTCTTCACGAATGACCAGTTGTTTGAAATCGTTCACCGAGCGCATATCGGTGTCGGCGGTCAGGTTGACCTGGACCAGGGAACCCTTGGATTTACCCACCGCGGCAAGAAAATTGTTGGCAGCCAGCGCCTGGCGGACCTGTACCGGGCTGATGTTGAACGCAGCCATGCGCGCCGGATCGAGCCAGATACGCATGGCAAAGGTGCGCGCACCCAGGACATCCGCCCGCTGCACGCCCTCGAGCGCGGAAAGGCGCGGTTGCACGATGCGCACCAGGTAGTCGGTGATTTCATTCTGCTTGAGCACATCGGAAGTGAAACTAAGGTAGGCCGAGGCAAACTGACTGTCGGCCGACTCCACGTTGATAATCGGAATCTCGGCCTCGGGCGGCAGGTCGCCGCGCACCTGATCCACCTTGGAGCTGATCTCGGACAGGGCTTTGATCGGATCGTAGTTGAGCCGCAGGCGGGCGCTGATGGTTGATTTGCCCTGCGCACTCTGGGACTGGATATAATCGATGCCGTCGGCCGCGGCGATGGCCCGCTCCAGCGGGGTGGTGATAAAGCCGCGCACCAGCTCGGCATCGGCCCCGATATACACGGTGGTAACCGTGACCACGGCATTGTCGCTGCGTGGATATTGGCGGACATTCAAGGAACCGATGGCCTGCAGCCCGGAAATAATGATCAACAGGCTGATCACCATGGCCAGCACCGGACGCTGGACGAAAATATCGGTGAATTTCATAACTCAGCCGTCCTTGGGCTCGGGTGCCAGTTTAAATTCCGGCACCAGCCGATTGTCGACGACAACGCTTTGGCCGTTACGCAGTTTAAATACGCCGGTACTCACCACCTGATCCGTTGCCTTCAATCCGGAGAGCACGGTCACAAAATCGCCACGCTTTTCCCCGAGGCGGATAAACTGCTGGTGCACCACCTTGCCCGGCGGTTCTCCTTCCTTGTGGTCCTCGATGAGGAACACCGAATCACTGTAGGGGGCATAAAGAATCGCCGTGGCCGGAATGATCAGCACCGGTTTTTCCTCGGGCAGGACAATCGCCACGTTAGCAAACATACCGGGGCGCAATATCTCATCGGGATTGGTGACCGTGGCCTGCACTCGAATATTGCGGGTGGCGGCATCGACCTCGGGGTTGATGGCGGTTATCTGCCCTTTTACAACCTGGCCCGGTGGCAGCCCATCTGAGGTCAGGCGAACAGCAAGTCCGGGATGGATATGGGACAATTGATGCTGAGGTACCAGAAAATTAACAAAGATCGGATCGAGGGCCTGCAGCGAAACGATGGCCTCGCCCTCCTTGAGGATCTGACCGATATTCACCTTCCTGATACCGAGGCGGCCGGTAAACGGTGCACGGATGGTTTTTTTGGCAATCGTAGCCCGGATGGTGTCGGCCTGGGCCAAGGCTTGTTTAAGCTGGGCATCGGCATTGTCATAATTGGACGCGGCGACAACCTTTGTTGCCAGCATCTTTTTCGACCGCTCAAAGTTGATTTTCGCCAGACCCACCGAGGCCTCGGCTGCGCGCAGCTGTGCGTTTTCAGCGGAGACATCCTGCTGGATGAGCAGATCACCCGCCTGTACCTTTGTCCCCGGTTCAAAGGCAATTGTTGTCACCTTACCGGGCATTTCCGCGGCAACGGTCACCCCTTGTACCGCTTCCAGAGAGCCGACTGCGGTAATCAGCGATTCCCAGGACTGTCGTTGTGCCATCACTGCGGTTACCACCTCCGGCGGCATTTTCATCTGCTTACCATGGTCGATCATGGCGCCAATCTGCAGGACTTTCGCACCCGCCAGAAGGCCGACCACGAGCACCACCCCCACGCCACACCACAGAAACGCTTTGATTTTCATCCCTTCTCCCGACAAAAGAAAAGCGCCCGGATTATCCACCGGATAACGCCTAGTTCACCATCGATCGCAAGATACCATTACCAACATGGAAGTCAACATGAGGTACCGGCAAGCACCATGCCCCAGCCCATCCGCTGCCGACTCACCGTGGCGCCTCAATGCGGCCAGTCGGCAGCATACGGCACTACTCGTCTTTCTTCAAAACGTTTGCGGCGTTATTCCACTTCACCGTCCAACCTGCATGGCATGCTGCACCTGTTCAAATCCGTCATCCTGCAGAAGGTGCGTTGTGGGTGGTCGTTTTGTTTCCCTGCCCCCTGCACAGCGGATGCATCACGGTACGGCAGCGAAACGGGAAGGCGTTACAGGCTATGCTCTTTGACCAACCAGCAACCGGATCAGCCTTTTCTCGGCCAAACCTGCGCCACGTCCGGCCCCACGGTTGATGCACCATGGGGTTTCATGAAAAAAAGGGCAAATCCTGTATCATGCCGATAACAGGGTTGCCCTTTCCCTTGCCCCACAAAAAACGCTCTCGCGTTCCTGGTCAATCGATTACTTTATACCCTTTGGCGGCTATCGCCTTTTGCACCGCGTCCGGATCGAGTTGTCCCTCAAAACGGGCCTCGCCTTTGGCGAGCTCAATCTGTACGTCGGTAGCGCCCAGATCCTCCAGAACCTTTTGCGCGCTGGCGGCACAGTGCTGGCATTTCATGCCTTGTATGCGAATGGTTGTCATCGTTTCGTTTCCCTTACAGGCTTGCATTGGCAGCCCGGATTTTATCGATCAGGCCTGTGGTGGACCGATCATGTTCAAACGTTATGCGCGCCACCCGGCCGCCTGCAGCCTTGACTTCTGCGGCGCCGACGATTTGCTCTTCCGGCCAGTCCGCCCCTTTTACCAGTACATCGGGCATGATGGCGGTGATGAGTTTAATCGGCGTTTCTTCCTCAAAAAGAACAACATAATCGACACACCCCAATGCGGCCAGCACCCTCGCCCGATCCTTCTGCCCGTTGACCGGCCGGTCGGACCCCTTGCCCAGCGCCCGAACCGAAACATCGGCATTGAGCCCCACCACCAGGCAATCAGCAGTCCGTCGGGCATGTTCCAGGTAGCTGACATGGCCGGCATGAAGGATATCAAAACACCCATTGGTAAAGGCAACCCGGCTGTTCTGCCTGCGGATAGCTGCCAATGCCGGAAGCAGCTCTTCGAGTCGTTGTATTTTTTCGCTATCCGCACGCGACCAGGTTCGATCACCGGCAGGATAAAACCGCCGGCGCTCTTCATCGACCCTACCGTTGTCGAGCGAACAACTGATCACTGAAGCCTCGGTTCCGGCTTCTTGCAGCACCGTTCCGTCCGGCCCGATAACCATGGAGTGCCCGGCCATTTCCATAGTGCCGGTGACGCCGCAGCCGTTTGCCGCCGCCACATAGACCTGATTTTCTATGGCCCGGGCTCGCAGGAGCGTTTGCCAATGATCGACGCGAGCCAGAGGCCATTGTGCGGAAACCACGAGCAGGCGGCAACCGGCAAATACCTGCCGACGAGCCAGCTCGGGAAAACGGAGATCGTAACAGACCAAACCGCCCAACGGTCCCCAAGGTGTTGTCATCAACGGCACAGCCTGCCCGCCCTGGTAGTATTGATCCTCCTGCCAGAAAGAAAAAAGGTGCTGTTTCGGCAGGCTACCGATCACCCCTTCGGGACCCACCAGGAATAACACATTCATCGGCAGCGAGTCCTCTTCGGGTACAGCCGTCAGCGTGCCGGCCAGATAGGTCTGGTGTCGCGCCGCGATCTGCTGCATAGCAGCCAAAATATTCGGCGTCCGGCGGCCCAGTTCCACTGTGCGTGCATATTCAAAGCCAGTGGCCCACATCTCCGGCAGGAGCAGCAGGGTGCCCGGAGCTGGTTGGTGCTCGTCGATCAGCCGGGTGACCTGGGCGATGTTCTTTTCAGGCGCTCCCGATTCAATAGGAAACTGCACACAGGCAGCAGCGGGAAAAAGTTGTGGTTCCGTCATTCGTTCATAGCCTCAAGAGCTGCTTGCGCAAGAGCCCCCACCGTGGTTTGTGTGCCGACAGCATCCTGGTACAGCGTCAGCGGAGCGGCATCCGTTGTCAGCGCATGCAGGATCGGCCGCGCCGCTTCCAGCCGCAACGCTCCCGCAGCCAGGGCCGCCAGTCCGCGGGTTTCTCCATCCGCTGCGGCAAGATATTGCGGAAGATCTTCAGCCGCGCCTTTGGCCAGCAACAATTCAGGACGGCACTGGCTCATCCGAGCGATACCCCACAACAGCCCTCGCTGCAACAGCGGATGCTCGATAAAATTGCCGTCCTGACAAAGCTCTTCACCATCTTCCCGCATATACGAGATCAGCATGTGTACATATTCGGCAGCCAAAACGGCATCACAACACATGATCTCGGCCATGCTTTCCGGCGCCCCCCAGCCGATACCACCCGATTCGTCGTTGAGGCTCCAGAGCAGACGACGCATGATGATCCGCGCCTCTTCCCTGTCCTCATCGGCCAAGCGGGCCACAGCATCGCCCATGCAGCTGATCGCCCGCCAGCGCACAGCAGGGTCTTCTCGGCAGATTGCCGAAAACAACACGTTGACCACATCTTTGGCCGCAAACTGCTGCAGCTCTGTGCGACTGGCGGCAAGGTCCTGGTTGTTTAACAGCTCCAGGACCTTGCGCTTGATCTTCCTGCTGCTCAAACCGGTCGCCGCCCGAAATTATTCAGCTGCGGCCGCCGGCATGGTGAAAACCCGCTTGCCCAGTTCGGCATCCATCATAAACAGACCCGAGGGATTATTCTCGATCAATTTGAGTTTATCGACAACCTCACCCGCGCTGGCCTCTTCTTCAACCTGTTCGGCGACAAACCACTGAAGAAAATTATTGGTGGCATGATCCTTTTCACTGATGGCCAAATCCACCAGATTGTTAATCAGGCTGGTGACATGCTCCTCGTGCTTTTGCACCGCCTCAAAGGCTGCCAGCGGCGATGCCCAAACTGAATCCGGCTTGGCAATAGCCTCCAGGGTGACTTTGCCGCCGCGCTCAATGACGAAATCATATATTTTCATACCGTGCATCATCTCCTCTTGCGCCTGAGCCCGCATCCAGGCGGAAAAGCCGCTCAGGCTGATCGACTGGAAGTAGGATTCCATCGACAGGTAGAGATAGGAAGAAAACATTTCCGCGTTGATTTGATCATTCAGCGCTTTAAGCATTTTATCTTTCAGCATGACTTTCTCCTTTTGAACAATTTTGTTCTGTTTTATTTTAATGATCGTTAAACGGTGGGATTTATTATAAGCACAACCATGATGAATTCCAGGCTCTCCTGGAAAAATGTTGTTTTTTAAAAATAAACCTGTTTCCTTAGAAACGGTCATGATGGAGTTACAGATGCAGCAGACAATTCTTATCACCGGAGCCACTTCCGGTTTCGGCAAAGCCTGTGCCGAGCGTTTCGCCCTGGAGGGCTGGCGGCTCATCGTTACCGGCCGCAGAACAGAACGACTCAAGGCGCTCGCCGAGCAACTGAGCGATGTACCAATCCACCCAGTGGAACTCGATGTGCGCGATCTGAGCGCAGTGGAAACCATGATTGCCGGGCTGCCGGAATCTTTCCGGGATATAGATGTTCTGGTCAACAACGCCGGCTTGGCCCTGGGGCTGCAAGGAGCCCAGGAAGCCGATCTCCGTGACTGGGAAACCATGATCGATACCAACATCAAGGGATTGTGTTACCTGACCCGCTGCCTGCTGCCTGCCATGGTGGCGCGAAACCGGGGTCACATTGTCAACATGGGTTCTATCGCCGGCAACTATCCCTACCCGGGTGGCAACGTCTACGGGGCGACCAAGGCCTTTGTCAAACAATTCTCAAAAAATCTGCTCACCGATCTGGTGAGTACTCGTATCCGCGTGACCAATATCGAACCTGGTCTGGCAGAAAGCGAATTTTCCACGGTCCGTTTCCACGGAGACCAACAAAAAGCCGCTGCAGCCTACCAGGGGACCCAGCCCCTAACCCCGGCTGATATTGCCGAAATCGTTTATTGGGTGACCAACGTCCCCCCGCATGTTAACATCTGCGCGGTTGAAGTTATGCCGGTCTGTCAGAGTTGCGGACCATTAGCTATACACAGACAGGAATAAAGAAAATCGTATGCGACGAGTGGTTATTACAGGAATGGGCATTGTATCGCCTCTGGGCGATACGCTGACAGAGGTGCTGTCCTCTCTGCAAGAGAGCCGGTCCGGTATCCGTTATCACGATTCCTACCGGGAAATAGGACTGCGGGCGCACCTGGGCGGCTTTACCCGAGTGAACCTGAAAGAACGGATTGATAAAAAAGACTTACGTTTCATGGGCAATGCCGCCGCCTATGCCTCGATCGCCATGCAACAGGCTATTGCCGATGCCGGTCTTACCGAGGACGAAATCTCCCATCCTCGAACCGGCCTGATTATCGGTTCCGGCGGCACGTCTGCCGAAAATGTAGTAGCCGCAGCCGATGTCATGCGGAAAAAAGGATTGAAGCGGCTTAGTCCCTTCATGGTACCGCGCACCATGAGCAGTACAGTTTCCGCCTGCCTGACCAGTACGTTTCACATAAAAGGAGCTTGTTACTCGATCTCATCGGCCTGCGCCACGGGATCGCATTGCATCGGCGCAGCCATGGAGCAGATTCAGATGGGGAAGCAGGACATGGTCTTTGCCGGCGGTTCCGACGAAGAACACTGGACTCAAACTGCCATGTTCGATGCCATGGGAGCGCTGTCCACCCGCTTCAATGATACTCCGGAACGGGCCTCTCGACCGTACGACCGGAATCGGGACGGCTTTGTTGTGGCCAACGGTGCGGGTATTGTGGTGCTTGAGGAACTAGAACGGGCTCAAAAACGGGGAGCCAGAATTTACGGGGAACTCATCGGCTACGGAGCAACCGCCGATGGCTGCGAGATGGTCACGCCTTCCGGCGAAGGTGCGGTGCGATGCATCCAACTGGCCTTAGCAACGGTCAAACAGCCCATTGACTACATCAATGCGCACGGCACCTCTACGCCGATCGGTGACCTGATCGAACTGCAGGCCATTCGAGAAATTTTCGGCGAAACCAATCCGCCCATCAGCTCAACCAAATCCCTCTCCGGCCATTCCCTTGGAGCAGCCGGAGTGCATGAAGCGATATATTGCCTGCTTATGCTCAACAACAATTTCATTGCCGGCTCAGCCAATATCGAGGAGATGGATCCGGATGCGATCGGCATGAACATCGCCGAGGAAAACCGTGATGCACAACTGACCACGGTCATGAGCAACAGCTACGGTTTCGGCGGCACCAATGCCTGCCTGATTTTCACCAAGTAAACACCAGCTGCCGCGCCCCCATCCCATGAGAAGGGGAAGCGGCAGCTTTTTCACGCTGCAATCGATTGCCCATCACACCCTATTGCACGCTAAGTGCACGAGGAATTACTCCCACGAATGCCGGCACATTATCACGTAAGAGGCACCCTGAGATGGATCTCGGCTCAGGAGTCTTTGTCTTTGCGCTGGGCATTGTCATAAAGCGCCACAAAATTGATGGGCTCCATCAAAAACGGCATAAATCCGCCATCCACGGCTGCCTGACAGACGATCTGCCGGGTAAAGGGAAAAAGCATGAGCGGACAGTCAACCGCCAGCACACGGTCATGATGCTCCTGCGGGATGTTTTTCATGAGAAACACGGCAGCATGCTCAATCTCAATGATGAACATAACCGAGTCCTCGTTGTTCTTGTCAAGCACCTTGGCCGTGATGGCGATGGAAACCTCTGAGTGGTCGTCATCAAGCTTGTTGTTTTTCAATTGCAGATTGAAATCAACCTTGGGATCCTGATTCCTCGTCAAAAAAACCTTCGGGGCATTGGGGCTCTCAAAGGAAAAATCCTTGATGAACATCTTCTGCATACGAAAAATCGGTATCTCCGGCTGGTTTGCTGATTGATCGGTCATATTGCATCCTTTCAAGTATGAATCAATAAAAAACGGCAGCCCTGATCGGGCAGCCGGCAGTGAGGCCAATGCGGGGCACCATAACAAGGAAATCCCGCAAGGAAAATCAAAAACGACTCATTCGCCGCTGAGGAATTGCTTCAGAAACATGCCGGTGTAGGAACCGGGGTGCAGGGCAATCTCTTCCGGTGTACCGGTAGCAATGATCCGACCGCCGCCGCTCCCGCCTTCGGGCCCGATATCGATCACGTAATCCGCGGTTTTAATGACATCCAGATTGTGCTCAATCACCACTACCGTGTTGCCGCCATCGACCAGTCGACCCAAGACACGCAAAAGATATTGAATGTCGGCAGGATGAAGCCCTGTGGTTGGTTCATCGAGGATATAAAGGGTCTTACCGGTGGAGCGTTTGCTCAGTTCCTTGGCCAGTTTGACCCGTTGCGCCTCACCGCCGGAAAGCGTCACCGAGGACTGCCCCAGGCTCAGGTACCCAAGACCGACATCGACAATGGTTTGCAGCCTGTTTTTAATGGGCGGCACATTCTGAAAAAACTCCAGGGCTTCTTCAACGGTCATGTTGAGGATTTCAGCGATATTCTTTCCTTTGTAACGGATATCCAGGGTTTCTTCATTGTACCGTTTTCCCAGGCACCGTTCGCAGGTTACGTAGATGTCGGGCAGAAAATGCATGGCGATTCGGATAACGCCATCACCCTCGCAGGTCTCGCAGCGCCCGCCCTTGATATTGAAACTGAAACGACCGGGTTTATAGCCACGTGCCCTGGATTCCGGCAGACGAGCCAGCAATTCACGTACCGGGGTCATGACACCGGTGTACGTTGCCGGGTTGGAACGGGGCGTTCTGCCGATCGGGCTTTGATCGATATCGATCACTTTGTCCAGGTTATTCAGGCCGGTAAGATGAGTGTGGCCTGTTTGATATCCTTTTATATCGGAAAAATAGCGCTGCGCCTCCTGAAACAGTGTTTCTATAACCAGCGAGCTCTTGCCAGATCCGGAAACTCCGGTCACGCAGGTCATCACCCCCAGAGGAAAGCGAACCGACAATTGCTGGAGATTGTTGATGCAGGCACCATGCACCTCAATGCAACGATCAGCACCGGATCGAAGGGGACGTCGTTGCTCCGGCACCTCGATCTTGAGACGACCGGATAAATAGCCGCCGGTCTGTGACTGCTCGCAATCGAGCAAACCAGGGACCGGCCCCGAATAGAGGATTTCGCCGCCATGGACCCCCGCCCCCGGACCAATATCCAGGATATGATCGGCATTGGCAATGGTGTCGGAATCGTGCTCAACCACGATCACTGTGTTTCCCAGGTCACGCAGGTTCACCAGCGTCTTGATCAGCTTATTGTTATCGCGCTGGTGCAGCCCGATGCTTGGTTCATCGAGAATGTACAGCACTCCGGCCAGGCCGGATCCGATCTGCGAGGCCAGACGAATGCGTTGCGCCTCCCCACCGGACAACGTACCGGCCTTACGATCCAGCGACAGGTACCCTAAGCCAACGCCTTGGAGAAAAAAGAGCCGTTCACGTATTTCCTTGAGAATGGGGCGAGCGATAACTGCTTGCCGCGAATCAAAATCCAGCACCTCCAGTTCACGGATCAGCTGCTCGATGGCCAACCGGGTGAGCTCGATGATCGACCACCTGCCGACGCGAACTGCCAAGGCCTCAGGCTTGAGCCGGGCTCCGTGACAGCTGGGGCAGGACTGCTCGTTCATGAACTCTTCCACCTCTTCGCGTATGCGGCTCGATGTGGTTTCACGGAACAAACGGTTCAACCGGGGCACGACCCCTTCAAAGGCTAACTGCGATACCAGCTTACGCCGTCCTCTGGTGTGAACAAACTCCATTTTTTCCCGACCCGTTCCATGCAAGAGCCCTTTTTTCACCTTGGCGGGCAATTCGGCGAACGGTGTGCCCAGGTCGATGGCATAATGACGGGAAAAGGCCTCCAGCCACTGGTCGGACTGGGCTGACAATCGTCTCCGGCTCCAGGGGGCGATCGCTCCCTCCTGCAGCGAAAGCGAAGGATCGGGGACGATCAATTTTTCATCGATAAACTGGTTCACGCCCAAACCGCTGCAGGAGGCACAAGCACCCTGCGGGTTATTGAAGGAAAACAGCTGAGTGGACAGCTCGGGCACCGAAATACCGCACTGATGGCAGGCGGCGGATTCGCTGAACAGAACCTCCTCGCCGCTGTCGGGAAAAACAGCAAGCATGGTTCCAGAACCAAGGGCTACCGCGGTGCTCACCGATTCATCGAGCCGCCTGCGAATGGTCGGTTTAATCACCAATCGATCCACCACCGCTTCGATATAGTGATGTTTGTTTTTATCGAGGACGATATCCTCGCCCAACTGCCGCATCTCTCCGTCTACCCGCACACGGACAAAGCCGTCCTTGCGCAATCGTTGAAAAATCTGTTCATGCTGCCCTTTCTTCTGTTTGACCAGAGGGGCCAGCAGTATCACCTTATCCCCGTCCTGCCTGTTGAGCAGAGAATCGAGCATATCATGTACCGATTGCGAGCGGATCGGCTGATCACATTGCGGACAATAGGGCTGACCGGCCCGGGCGAACAGCAGCCTGAGATGGTCATAAATCTCGGTGACTGTGCCGACCGTTGATCGTGGATTTCTGCTGGTGGTTTTCTGTTCAATGGAAACCGCCGGTGAAAGCCCTTCCAGCAGATCTACATCGGGCTTATTCATCTGACCGAGAAACTGCCTGGCATAGGTGGAAAGGGATTCCACGTAGCGTCGCTGTCCCTCGGCATACAGGGTGTCAAAAGCCAAGGTTGATTTTCCTGATCCGGAGAGCCCGGTGAACACGATCAGTTTATTGCGGGGCAGATCAACGGATATATTTTTCAGATTGTGCATACGCGCCCCACGGATGCGCAGGTATTGTGGTTCCATAATATTTTTCTCTGAGCGGAGTAATCCTACTCTTTTTTCTAGGCATAAAACCCGATGAACAAGGGCATCTGGCCGATAACAGACAGCGCGCCCTATGCAGACAGATCGTCGTACGCGATAAGGAGACAATTTCGTTTACCATGCGCACAGGCTATGGTAGATTGAAAGATTATTGTAGCCACGATCCGCCAACAATCAATACCGCAACTATTTCGCCATGTATTTTCAGGATATTATCGCCACGTTGAACAGCTATTGGGCCTCCGCGGGCTGCGTCGTCATGCAGCCGTACGATATGGAAGTTGGAGCCGGAACCTTCCACCCTGCCACCCTGCTTCGTGCATTAGGCCCGGAACCATGGAAAGCCGCCTATGTACAACCGTCCCGCCGTCCCACCGACGGTCGCTACGGCGAGAATCCCAACCGGTTGCAGCATTATTACCAGTACCAGGTCGTGATCAAGCCTTCTCCCAATGATATACAGTCGTTATATCTCGAAAGCCTGGAGAAATTCGGTCTCAATCTTTTGGAGCACGATATCCGTTTTGTCGAGGACGATTGGGAGTCGCCAACGCTGGGTGCTTCCGGCCTGGGTTGGGAAGTCTGGCTCGATGGTATGGAAATCACCCAGTTCACTTATTTTCAGCAGGCAGGCTCTCTTGACCTCAAACCAATCACCGTAGAAATTACCTACGGGTTGGAACGGATCGCGATGTATCTGCAAAAAGTCGATTCGGTCTATGATATCGCCTGGAATGAAGATGTTTCCTATGGCCAGATTTTTCATCAGGCGGAAAAAGAGTTCTCGACGTTTAACTTCGAGGAAGCAAATGTCAATGACCTGACCGTAGCCTTTGACAATTATGAACGGGAAGCCCTGAAGCTCGTCGAAAAAAATCTTATTCTCCCGGGATATGACTACTGCCTGAAGTGTTCCCACACCTTCAACCTGCTCGACGCAAGAAAAGCCATCAGCGTTGCAGAACGTACTCGATATATCGGCAGGATACGAAACATTGCCCGACAGGTGGCGCAACGGTATGTTGAACAGCGAGAAGCGATGGGCCACCCTTTGCTTCAAAAGCAAAGGTAATCCTGCAGTTCATTTCAGCCTGAGCTTTCAAGGGCTTCGGGGAAACAAAGGGATAACTATAAAAAATGTCTGGCATTTGGGTGCATTTTCAGTTACATAAAAATTGATTTACTGATGAGTACACTCTCCATTGTTCAGGCGGAATAGTTCGAATACTTGTGCTACACATTCAATCTCCGTTATTTCCTTGCAGCCCTCTGTCAGTTTTTTTTCTGCAGGCAACACCAATATGCCGCGGAGCTCTATAGCTGCATGAATAAGTCCAGCGGCGCCCCCATTGCCTGCTCTTGCCTTCGGACAGACAGCATCTGTTCTCTGTTCCACTCTCTGGCGTTACGTCCACAAACAGTACGGCTTCCCCTCAGAGCTCAGGCCATGGAGTTTTCGGACAGCTTAAAGCCTTCCATCATCGTCAACGATCCCAGCGGGCACCACACTGCCCCACTCATTTTCTCGGCGCCCTCTGAAAACCGGCTCTATCGAATCCGTCTATTTATGCGCATTGCGGTGGCGAGGATACCCGCGATGCTCGCCGCCTTTTCCGCCCCCCCCGTCAACAATGTTAGCATCTTTCCAGACGACTCCCCCTCTGCCCTCAATCAGGCAACGAGCCGTGGATCGATCGCTACCGCCCATCAGGCAGACGGGTTCCCGGAAAAAAAAACAGCGCCGCAGACCAAGAGAGTGAAAAAAGCCTTTGCGAGCGGACAAGCTGCCGCCGCCACAGAGCCGTTGACGCACAGGATCACTCGCTGGAGGCCAGTGGCGATTCTCGATAGTCCAACATATCGAACGCAGTCGACGCGCTCAGGATTGAACAGAAAAAAGACAGCTCACAGCAGCTTACTGCTTGTATTCCATTCATTTTTTTCGGGTTTTACCAAACGATATCTTCCAGTTCTCCATGCCAACGGTTACTGAAAACGTATCAGAAGTACAAACCCATTCACAAAAGACCTCAAAGGGGTCGCATGTTAGTCGTTTGACACAAGGAGGAACGGCAATGGCAGAAGGAACGGTTAAATGGTTTAACGATTCCAAAGGATTTGGTTTTATTCAGCAGGATGGCGGCAAAGATGTATTTGTCCATCATTCCGCTATTCAAGGCCAAGGTTTTAAATCCCTCAAAGAAGGGGAGCGTGTAAAATTTGACGTTGTCAGCGGAGCCAAAGGGCCAGCTGCTGAGAATGTAGTCAAACTGTAAGAAACCGTGAAACGCCCCACGCACGGCACCGTCGGTCACCAGACCGGACATGTCGTGCGTGCCCCTCTCTTTTTCCCAAGAAATCAGGGCTAAATCTGCCCCGCCTTCCCAGAATACAATAAACAACGGACGGCCTGCTCTTTCCGCAAGCATATCCTCGCCCCGAGCCTCCTCTCTGCACGATGGAATGTACGTGTATCCAGGCTGCTAACCACGCCGACACTCTTTGAAATGGTCATTGACCACATCGAAAACCCACGACCGTAAACCTGTACGGACTGCAGCTGTCATATCCTTATTATTGCGATGCGCTACCTGTCCCGCCCGCCTGAGCCATTCATAAAACCGGGCGTCCCTGGCATCAAGGCCCTGTTCTGTTCCAACCGACGGCAACACATTCCCATCACAGATCGGTGCACGGCAGCCCCGTACGCTCCGGTATTGGCCCCAAACAGTGGGGGTGCATGTGCAATCGCCTATGCAGTCAACCGAAATACCAGGAAAGGCCCGACGTCATGACGCCGGGCCTTTCCTGACAATTGCAAGACCCAACAGGGCTGCCGAATCTTTCACTGATCGAGCAGCCGCACCGCGCCTTTATCGGCAGAAGCGGCAAAACGCGCGTACACCTGCAAGGCTTTTGAAACAACCCGATCACGGCGGGGGGTATAGGCCAGATCGCCTCGAGCCTCCTCCCGCTCGCGACGGCGCTGCAAATCCTCTTCGCTGACCAGCAGAGAAATAGACCGCTCAGGGATATTGATATCGATCGTGTCGCCATCCTCGACCAGAGCAATGGCTCCACCGCTGGCGGCCTCCGGCGAGACATGGCCGATGGAAAGCCC
>JBFJXW010000068.1:0-16700 GCA_041622895.1 Desulfobulbus sp.
CCTTTCCCCATATCGTCGATACGGTGAGGTCTCAACGGGCCGGAGGCGCACGATGCCGAGAGGCCTGTGCCTGTTGCCGGAATCTCAAACAGGAGCATCACGTTCGTTCCTTCCAGCCGCCGCCAAGCACCTTATACAGGTTGACCTGATTGATCAGCTGCGCCAGATGCAGGGACACATAATTCTGACGGGCGCTGTACAGGGAACGTTGGGCATCCAGCAGGGTGAGAAAACTGTCCACGCCCTGCTGATAACGATCCCGAGCCAGGGAATAATAGACCTGATTGGCGTTCAAATTGGCTTTTTGCGCAACCAACTGCTGCGTATAGGTTGTGCTGGCAACCAGGGCATCGGCGGCTTCGCGAAAGGCGGTTTGAATGGCTTTTTCATATTGGGTGACGGAAATATCCTTGCGAATCCTGGCCAAATCGAGTTCTGCCTGCAGCTTACCGGCGGTGAAAAGAGGCAGGGTGATGGCTGGAGAAAAGAGCCAGGAACCGGAATTGCCGTCAAACAGATTGGAGAGGTCGCTGCTGATCACTCCAGCACTGGCCGTCAGACTGATGGCAGGAAAAAAAGCGGCGCGGGCTGCACCGATATTGGCATAGGCGCCCTTCAATTCATGTTCGGCAGTCATGATATCCGGCCGCTGCAACAGCACCTGCGAAGGCAATTGCTGCGGCAGACCGGAAAGCGGCACCTGACTGCTCAAAGGTTGGGCTGCTGCAAGGTTGCTTGGCAGGGTTGTCCCGGCGAGCAGGGTCAGGTTATTGAGATCCTGGGCGACCAGTCGCTGGTATAAAGCCAGATTGGCTTTGGCGGTTTCCAGACTGGTTCGCGCCTGAGCCAGATCGAGCTGATTGGCGACGCCCTCGTTAGCCCGCTGCTCAATGAGGTGGAACGATTCCTCTTCATTCAGGCAGGTATCTTCGGTGATGGCCAGCAGTTCCCGGTCGGCAAGCCAGGTCAGGTAGGCCTTGGCCACCTCGGCGACCAGCGAAATCCGGGTGCTGCGTTGGGTTTCCTCCAGGGCCAAATACTGTTCCAGTGCCTGATCTTTGAGATTGCGCACCCGGCCATAGAGATCGAGTTCATAGGAGGTAATCCCCACCGAGGCCGAATAGGCCTCGTAGGTGGCATGATTATCGCCGCTGAGGGTTCGCTGTTTGGAGCCGTATGCATCACCGCTGATACTCGGAAACAAGGCCGACCGCTGAATACGGTACTGCGCCTGGTAGGCTTCTACATTGAGGGTGGCCGCGCGCAGATCACGGTTATTTTCCAGAGCCGTTTGAATGAGCTGCTGCAGGCGGGGATCGGCAAAGAAATCCCGCCAGCCCAACTCCGCGGAAATCGGCATGGTTTCCTTGGTTGGCAATTCATTGCTTGTTTCAACCTGATGAATCGGCAGCGCAGCGGCCACCGGCAGATCCGGCCGTTGATAGTCGGGAGCCAAAGTGCAGCCCTGGAGAACCAGGAACACCAGACCTGCGGTAATTTTTTTTCGATGGGTCTTCATTGCATCATACCTCCTGAACCGGAACCGCAGTATCGAGAGCAGCCGGACGTGTCTTAAACAAACGCACCACCACCACAAAAAAGAGGGGAATAAAAACAATCGCCAGCACGGTTGCCGACAGCATGCCGCCCAGCACGCCAGTGCCAATGGCATGACGGCTGCTGGCACCGGCCCCGGTGCTGATGGCCAAGGGCAAAACGCCCAGCATAAAGGCCAAGGAGGTCATGAGAATCGGGCGCAGCCTCTGGCGGCAGGCTTTCATGGTTGCCTCAACGATATCCTTGCCTTTGTCGTAGCGACGTTTGGCAAATTCAACGATCAGAATGGCATTTTTTGCCGACAGACCAATAGTGGTCAGCAAGCCCACTTGAAAATACACATCGTTTTCCATGCCGCGGAAATAAGCGGCTGCCAAAGCGCCCAGTACCCCAAGCGGTACGGCCAGCATGACAGAAAACGGTACTGACCAGCTTTCATAGAGGGCCGCAAGGCACAGAAAGACAACCAGCAAAGAAATAGCGTACAGGGCTGGTGCCTGGGCTCCGGATTGTTGTTCCTGGTAGGAAGTGCCGGTCCATTCGTAGCCGATACCGCTGGGCAGCTGCGATACCAGCTGGCCGATGATGGCCATGGCGTCACCGCTCGATTTACCGGGCGCTGCTTCGCCGACAATCTCTACCGCCGGATTGCCGTTAAAGCGCTCCAGGCGGGGTGAGCCGAAACTCCAATGCCCGTTGGTGAAGGTAGTAAAAGGCACCATTTCGCCAGTGGCGTTGCGGACATACCACTTCTCCAGATCTTCCGGCTGCATGCGGTACGGGGCATCGGCCTGGAGATAGACCTTTTTGACCCTGCCCTGGTGGACGAAATCATTGACGTAATTTGAACCCCAGGCGGTGGACAGAGTGGTGTTGATATCGGAGACCGAGACACCGAGGGCCATGGCCTTTTCATAGTCGATATCGACATTGTACTGCGGCGTATCTTCCATGCCGTTGGGTCGAACCCGGACAAGATTGGGGTTCTGAGCAGCCATGCCGAGCAGTTGGTTCCGCGCCTCAATCAGCTTGTCATGCCCCAGTCCGCCACGATCCTGGAGAAAAAAGTCAAACCCGGTGGAGGTACCCAATGCCGTAATGGACGGCAGGTTGAAGGCAAATACCATGGCTTCCTTGATTTGGGAGAAGGTACCCATGGCCCGGCCGATGACGGCTTGTACCGATTGATCCGGACGCTTGCGCTCGCTCCAGTCCTTCAACTGGGTAAAGGCCATGCCCATATTCTGGCCGTTACCGGCAAAACTGAACCCGGCCACAGTGAGAGAACTACGAATATTTTCCTTTTCCTCAATAAGATAAAAATCGCGCACCTTATCAAGTACCTTCTGGGTTCGTTCCTGGGTGGCACCGGTGGGCAGTTGCACCATGGTCAAAAAGACACCCTGATCTTCATCCGGCAAAAATGAGGTCGGCAGCGTGGTGAACAGGAAAACCATCCCGCCGATAAGCAGGAGATAGATCAGGCCGAAGCGTCCGCTTCGTTTGAGCACATAGCCGACAGTATCGCGATAGCGGTCGGCATTGCGATCAAAGGTGCGGTTGAACCAGCCGAAGAAGCCGCGCTTTTGTTCGTGGTGGCCTTTCTTCACCGGCTTCAGCAGAGTGGCGCACAGCGCCGGAGTAAGAATCAAAGCCACCAGTACGGACAGGACCATGGCCGAAACAATAGTCAGCGAGAACTGCCGGTAGATGGCGCCGGTGGAGCCGCCGAAAAAAGCCATGGGCACAAAAACGGCAGAGAGCACCAGGGCAATGCCGATCAGGGCGCCGGTGATCTGATCCATTGATTTGCGGGTCGCCTCCAGCGGCGACAACTCCTCCTCGGCCATAATGCGTTCAACGTTTTCAACGACGACGATGGCATCATCGACCAACAGACCGATAGCCAGCACCAGCCCGAACATGGTCAGGGTATTGATGGAAAAACCAAAGGCCGACATGACCCCGAAGGTACCGAGCAGGACTACGGGCACGGCAATGGTTGGAATGAGCGTGGCCCGAAAGTTCTGCAGGAACAAATACATGATCAGAAAGACCAGAATGATGGCCTCAACCAGGGTATGGGCTACCTCCTCAATGGAAATTTTGATAAAGGTGGTGGTATCGTACGGATAGACCACCTCAACACCTGCCGGGAAATAGGGCTGCAATTCTTCCAGCTTGGCGCGGACGGCATTGGCGGTATCCAGGGCGTTGGCACCGGTGGCCAGCATGATGGCCATGGCACCGGCCGGTTGACCGTTAAAGGTGGTGGTGGTGTCATAACTCTCACCGCCGATCTCCACCCGGGCGACATCTTTCAGCCGGATCTGCGAGCCGTCGCTGTTGACCTTGAGCAAGATCTGGGCAAACTGTTCCGGTGAACTCATTTTGGTCTGGGCCATCATACTGGCGCTCACCTGCTGCCCGGCCACCGAGGGGGTGCCGCCGAGATCGCCGACCGCGACCTGATTGTTCTGCGCCGCTATGGCGGCCTTAACGTCGCCCGGAGTCAATTGAAAACTATTCAATTTATGCGGATCGAGCCAGATGCGCATGGCGTACTGGCTGCCGAAAACATTGATACTGCCCACTCCGGCCGTCCGACTCAGGGGGTCGCGAAGGTCGGAGACCATAAAATCGGTGAGGTCGTTTTTATTCATACTGCCGTCTTTGGAGATAAGACCGACGATCAGCAGAAAGGTTGAATTGGACTTGGTAACCTGTACGCCTTCCTGCTGCACCTCCTGGGGAAGCAGCGAGGTGGCCTGCTGCAGTTTGTTCTGCACCTGGACCTGAGCGATATCGGGATCGGTTCCGGCTTCAAAGGTCAGGGTGATGGTCACACTGCCTGAAGACGAACTCTGCGCATTCATGTACAACAGGTTATCGATACCTGTCATATTCTGTTCGATGATCTGGGTAACGCTGTCCTCAATGGTTTTAGCGGAAGCACCGGGATATTTAGCGGTGATCCGCACCGCAGGCGGGGCGATTTCGGGATATTGGGAAACCGGCAGCTGCATAATCGACAGCGCACCGGCCAGCATGATAACAATGGCGATAACCCAGGCAAAAATGGGACGATCGATAAAAAATCTGGCCATGACTTACTCCGCTTTCTGAGCTGACTGGGCTACTGCCGGTGCTGTTTTCGCCTCGGCAGAGGCCCCTTGGGCAACGGCTTGCACCGGAACACCCGGTCTGATTTTCTGTAAACCGGTAACAATCAGTTGGTCGCCGGCTGCCAACCCCTTGGTTACCAGCACCTGATCCCCCAGGTTCTGACCGGTTTGAATAATCCGCGCTTCAGCCATCGATTTGTTATTCACCAGCATCACCATGGCCTGACCTTTACGATCACGACTGACACTGGCCGCTGGAATGAGAATGGCATTGTGCTGCTCGCCCTTGGCAATCCTCGCCCGGACGAACATCCCGGGGAGCAGTTCCTGCTGGGGATTGGCCACAATGGCGCGCAGGGTAACCGAACCCGTCGTCTGATTGACCGTGACATCGGAAAACTCGAGAATCCCGGTCTGTTCGTACGCGGAACCGTCCTCCAGCAGTATGGTAACCGCGGATTGCGGCCGGTTGCCACTGTCCGGTTGCGCGGAGGACAATTCTTTTTTCAGACGTAACAATTCGGAACTGGACTGGTTGACGTCGACATACAGCGGATCGAGCTGTTGAATAGTGGCCAGCGAAGTCCCCTGCTGGGCGGTGACCAATGCTCCTTCGGAGACCATGGACTTGCCGATTCGGCCGGTAATGGGAGCGGTAACCCGGGTATAATCGAGATTGATCCGGGCACTGGCCAGCGCAGCCTTGGCCGCCGCCACATCGGCTAGGGCCTGTTTCCAGCTGGCTTCGATCTCGGTCTGATCCTGCTCGCTCACCGCTTTGGTGCGGATAAGCGTTCTATAGCGGTCGGCCTTGAGGCGCGCAGAATGCTCCACGGCCTCGGCTTTGGCCAGCGCGGCCTTGGCGCTGTCAAAATTGGCCTGATAAGTTGCAGGATCGATCTGATAGAGCAATTGCCCGGCTTGGACCTCACTCCCCTCGGTGAACAATCGTTTCTGGACGATGCCGCTCACCTGAGGCCGAACCTCGGCAATACGATATGCTGCTGTACGCCCCGGCAACTCGACCGTCAGATTGACCGGCTGTGTTTTCAGGGCAACCACATTGACTTCGACGGGACCGGGCGCGGCAGCAGTTTTGAGCGCCGAATCCTTGCAGGCTCCCAACAGCAGGCCCGTGACAAGGATAGAAAAAAGTAGGGATTTCGTTATGTTCAGACACTTCATGGCAGCTTTCCTTACGATGGATTAGCGATAAAAATTACATGTTCTGATTATTTTCCGGGATACGCTGTAAAATAATCGTCCCCATATACATACATTCACGAATGTATACAAGAGATTTTTTTATTGCCCGGATCTCTCAAAGAAGCTCCACTCCCCAAAAAAAATCCCCGCGCCGACACGGAGATGAACTATTCTTCTCCTTGTCGGCATGGGGATGACAATCAAACTGGTAAGACCTTTTGGAATGGATCTATTCAGCCGTCCGTTTATTGTACGAAAACCAATAGCGCCGTTCCGTCTATCTGCATCGATGAAGAATAAATTCAGCTATCGCTACAACATTTTTTCCATGCCTTGCAAAAGAATCAATTGCAGCACGTTGCATATTCATGATTTTCCCCTGAATGCTGCCGTGATGCATCATGCATGATCACGCGGTATTGTTTGTGAAACCAAGAAATCCGAGATGTAGGCATGCGAGTGCCTTGACTGTGCATCAAGCCCCATGAGACTGACCAGCACCAGTCCGGTAAGGTAGACGATCCCTGCAGCCCAGAGCACATCACTGACAAAATGGCCGCCTTGGATCACCCTGGCAATACCCATCAAAATGCCATAGGCGAGCCCCGCACTCAACCAGATGTACGCACCGTTTTTTCGAGTTCGGCGCAGCAGAAAATACGGGGCCATCATATAAAAGGCCACGGAGGAATGACCGCTTGGAAAGGATCGCCCACCGGAAAAATCAGTTTTTTCCCAGGGCTGGCTGAAGGTATGGCTGCCCCCGAATGCTTCGATTTGCTCGGGGCGCGGACGTCCCCAATGATCTTTCAAAACCACATTGACCAGGAACCCCGGTCCGACCAGATAGAGCAGAACAAGAAAACTGCAAGCCATGCGATACGGCCGTAAATGCAAACGATACAGACTGACGATCAAAGCCAGCAACGCCCCGCTGGCCATAAGCAAGGCCGGCCATTCGCCATACTGATAAATGGCGCGCCAGGGTTGTATATTCCCGTAATAAAAACCGGCTCCTGGAATATAAAAAAACCTGGAAACGGCCACGTCCAATCCTGTTGCTGCAATCGAAACTGTCCCTATCACAAGCGCCAAAACGATGATAAGCACGTGCATCACTGTCTTTTTTGTCATCATACCCCAATCAATTGCAAAGCTACCAAAACCTGTTGCGGCTACCCTACCACAGGGATGATGAAGAAATTATGAACAGCCCGCTGCCATCCAATACATCCCGCTTCATCGTTTCTTCATCGAAAAAGGGGTATATAAACAGGTTGCAGACAACAGGGGGATACAGGGAGGACTGAACATGAAAACAAGGGGGAACGCATGCGGGTACTGATTGTTGACGATGAACCGGAGCTGTGCGCTCAGATTGCCCTTATCCTTGGACAACAGAATTACACTGCGGAAACCGCCAGCGACGGCGTGACCGCTCTGGAAAAAATTTTTACCGATCCCTATGACCTGATTATCTTGGACATCATGCTTCCGGGGAAAGACGGTTTTGAAGTGCTCCGCGAATTGCGTGAAGAAAAGGTAACGGTACCGGTTCTTATGCTGACCGCCAAAGGTGAGGTTTCCAACAGAGTCAAAGGGCTGGATCTTGGTGCGGACGATTATCTGCACAAACCTTTTTCCATGGCCGAGCTTCTGGCCCGCATCAGAGCTTTGTTGCGGCGCAGCCATGAACAGGCCAATCCTTCGCTGATTATCGGCAATATTCAGCTGGATCCCCATACCAGGATGGTGTATTGCAACAACCAACCGGTTAATCTGACACCCAAGGAATTTTCCCTGCTCGAATTTCTTCTATACAATCGAAACCGGGCCATATCCCGCTTCAACATGGCCGAGCACGTCTGGGGCGACGCTTTTGATCCGTTCACCATGTCCAACAACATCGATGTCCATATCAAAAACCTGCGTAGAAAACTCGACGATCAGGCAGGGAACATCATTGTTACCGTGCGCGGTATCGGCTACATGGCCAAGGATGCGCACCCATGAAAATTCGTAACCGTATTTCGATCTGGGTCAGCCTGGCCGGACTGCTTTCAACCGTAGTCCTCTCCTTGATCGTTTTTTTCTGGGGACTGGAAACACCCTATGAATTCCTTGATCAGGAGCTGGAGATTCGCACCCGCTCCATCACCGAAACACTGATCAGGGAGCAGCAAGAAAAGAGCGGTCTCGGAGCAGCGAGCCTGGAGCACCTGTCGTCTCTGTATTGGACTCGAATTTACGATGGGGAAAAAAGACTGCTGTTCGCTTCGCAAATGGCCAACACTATAGATTTACCCATGAAAAATGTCGGTCCTGGGTACCTGGTCCGCACCGAAATTCCACTTCGTCAATTTTATACAGAGGAAGGCGATGAAGCCGCCGCCTTTTGGAACCGGGTTTTCGAAGTAACGATTCACGACCGACCCTATCTGGTCCACGTCGCCAGGCCCGTGGAAAGTATCGTCGGTGAATCCATTGAATCGGCAATAATGATCGGTTCGGCTCTCCTGATTTCTTCCCTGGTGTTGATCGTGGTCAGTTATCTGGTTGCCGGCAAAATTTTGCGCCCCATTCAAGAAATCAACGCCATGACGACGGAAATCAATGAACATACGCTGCAGCAGCGGATACCGTTGAGCCAAAACGGTGATGAAATCGATGCATTGGCCACCGCGCTCAATGCAATGTTCGATCGTCTGCAATATTCTTTTCTTCGCCAGAAAGAATTCGTGGCTAACGCTTCCCATGAACTCAAGACACCCATTACCTTGCTGCGTCTTTCCATGGAGGAAACCCTGCAGGATGAGAATCTGCCGCTTGCACTACAAGAAAAACTGCTCGCTCAGGACAGGGCACTGGCGCGGATGAATCAATTGGTAAAAAGCCTGCTCGATCTTTCCAGACTGGAGTTATCCGATACCCTGGAAAAAGAAAACTTTTGCCTTAACGAACTGATTCGTTCGGTAATCGATGATTTCCACGTGCTGCTGCAGGAACAGCAATTGACCTTTACGGCTCGCTTGCAAGGTGCACTGGTCATCCATGCCGACAAAGAAAAAATCCGTCGCATGCTGATTAATTTGCTTGATAACGCCACCCGCTACAATACCATTGGCGGCGAGATTTCCTGCCAAACAGTTGCCGCCAAGGGCAGTATCACCCTCCTTCTCAGCAACACCGGCCCGGGCGTCGGGCACGAAGATCAGACCCGGATGTTCGATCAGTTTTACCGCTGTGAGAAATCCCGATCCACGGTTCATGGCGGTTCAGGGCTTGGCCTGACCATTGTCAAAAGAATTGTCGAACTCCATGCAGGCACTATCACCGCTGGAAGCTGCCCTGGCCCCCTCACCACCCTCAAAATCGTGCTGCCTGCTGCACCTCCTCAGCAGCAGTCTATCGGCTGACAGCACGATAGAACGGCCTATCTGGCTATGCCCTTCTCCCTGATCCTCCACTTCGCTTCCTCCCTTCCCTTCAGCACTCCCTTTTCTCTCCAAAAAATTCGTAACCTTTCTGCACACCCTGCGTTGTTCCTATAGACCGTTGGCAGGTGGGCAGTAATTCGTCAGGGCAACGCACCGTTGCCGCCCCTATGAAGCCATTGGTTGCCCCCCTTGGTTACACTTGCAGATTGGGCTGTACCTATCTGCAGAAAGGTCGTACTGCATCCCGCAGTACTTTTTCACAGCACAGGAGGAAATAATGAACACGAAAAAAGTTTTCTGCACTGTTGCAGTGTTGTCGGCGGCGTTCTCCGGCACATTGTTTGCGGCAGGGCTCTCCCGTATGGAACAGGTGGGGAAGAGCATGTATCAGGACAAGGATTTTTCCTTTAACGGATCCCAATCGTGTCTCAGCTGCCACCACCATATCTCCGGATTTGCTGATCCGACCAACATGCGGGATCCTGAGATCACTGTTGTTTCCCTTGGAGCCGACGGAGAGAGCACAGGCGGGAGAAATGCGCCTTCTTCCGCCTATGCCGGTTTCAGCCCTCCGCTTTCAAAAAAGGCTGATGGTGCATTTGTTGGTGGTATGTTCTGGGATGGTCGAGCGACGGGGGATACGTTGGGCGATCCGCTTGCTGAACAGGCCCAGGGACCGCCGCTTAATCCGGTAGAGATGGGTATGCTCAGTAAGGCAGACGTGGTTCAAGCCGTGCGAGATTCCACCTATGCCCGCAGTTTCCTTAAAGTCTTTGGCAGCAATTCCTTGGATGATGTTGACGCTGCTTTCGACAACATTGCCCGGGCAATCGCCGCGTACGAACGTTCAACAGAAGTACAGTCGTTTAGCTCTCGCTACGATATGTTCCTGGCAGAGGCAGTTGAGCTGAATGCCCAGGAACAACGAGGATTGGTTCTTTTTACAGCCAATTGCACCAAGTGCCATTCCATGGAAACAAACGATGGTGACCCGAAAACCGAAGATCCCAAGGGACCGTTGTTCACCAATTACACCTATGCCAATATCGGTGTGCCAACGAATGATGACGATGGCGTACCGGGGGATGATAAAGGATTGGGGGGATTTCTCTTAACAACAGAATATAGTGAATATGCAGGCCAGGAGAATGGCAAGTTTAAAGTACCGACCCTGAGAAATGTGGCCATGACCGCGCCCTATTCCCATAACGGCTATTTCTCGACCCTCAAGGAAATCGTCCAGTTTAAAAACACCCGAGATGGTGGCGATTGGCCGCAACCGGATGACCTTGAAAATCTCTATGTATCGAGTGAAGGGGAACCGAGCTTTGGCAATCTTGGTTTAACTGAGCAGGATGTTGACGATCTGGTCGCCTTCTTGAATACGCTCACCGACAGGTAACAAATAATACGGTTATGCCTGAAACAGCGATATCCTCTGTTTCAGGCAAAAAACCCATCTGGAGCATGGGATCTCCCACGCTCCAGATGGGTTTTTATGTTCAGGCGTTATCGCAATCGCCGTCACCTGTGCCATCTCCGGGACCAGTGCCATTGTTTTCACCTTCGCCGCCGTTGCCCTTACCATTGCCTGCCAACAGCAGTAGGCTGTTTACGCCAATCGCACCCAAACAAGAATCATCCTGAAATTGATCTTGAGTACGGTCTCCGTTATCTTCTCCAGAAAGGCTTCCATGGTTGCCCGCCATTACTGGTGCTGCCAGCAGCATCACTATCCCTACCATCGCCAACGTCTTCCCTGCCGTCTTGAAAAGATCCATAATTGTTCTCCTTTTGATTGTTACCGGTTACTGCGAGCGGCTTATCCATCCACAGTATGAATCGATCCGGCAATGTTGTTTCACTGTTTCTTCAACGCGGCAGCAGGAAAAAGGTTACGACATATTTCACAGCAGAGAAAAAACGGGGAAATAAAAGGAAAAGGTGTAACTCTCAGCGACAAAGAACGTTAAGAAAATACAATGGAAACCTTTCGCAAATTCTATACCGACAACAGCCAGCGGCTTTTTGGCTACCTGCTCCGCAAGTCCGGCAGCTCTCATCTGGCTGCTGACCTTGTCCAGGAGAGTTTTACCCGCTATCTGGAACGGTACCGCAATCGGGAGCTGAGCCTGGCCCTGCTGTTTACTATTGGCCGTAATCTTTTTTACGACCATGTGCGCAGGCAGCATCATGAGGCCGGTCCGGAGGCCATGCCTCCTGATACGATGCACAACCAGGAGCAGGCATATATTGTTCGGGAAGCATCGCAACAGGTGCTTGCCGCTCTGCAGCAGCTTGACGAAGAGGACCGCGATATCCTGGCACTGGTCGTCAGCAGCGGGTTGAGCTACAGGGAAATCGCCCAAATCAGGGAATGCAGTGAGGCAAACATCAAAGTGAAAGTCCATCGAGCCCGGCAACGACTCCGGCAACTCTTACCAGCGGAGGCCCTATGAAAGAATATTTGATCAGTCTCTATATAGATAACGAACTCGATCTTGATGAAAAGATCACCTTTGTTGCAACCGTTCATGACAACCGCGCCTATACCGACGAGGCGCTGGCTCTGCTCCGGCAGGAAAAACGGCTACGGCACACTGTCGCCATTCCGCAGTCCGATGCACCGCCGATTCTTGACATTCCGACTCGCCGCGCCGGTATCTTCTCCTTCTGGCTGAAACCGCTGGCCGGCTTTGCTGCCGCTATGCTGCTGGTGGCCCTGTATACCCTGCTGCAACCGCAGTCGACAGTCGTCTCTGCCCAACAGCATCGCTTTGTGGTCTATCTTCCGGGAACCAGCCAGGCAAATATTGTCGGCACCTTTACCGGATGGTCCCCGGTCCCCATGGAAAGAATCGGTAACAGCGGCTATTGGACCCTGACCCTCAACGTGCCGTTAGGCGAACACCGGTATAGTTATCTGATCGGAGAAGGACGACAAATTGCCGATCCAACGGTCAGCACCAGAGAACAGGACGATTTCGGCGGGGAGAATTCCATAATCGAGGTGGAGGTGACGACATGATTCAATCAATGGCAATTTTCATGGTCCTAGGTGGCCTCTTGGGGTGCGCACCCAAACACTATGTGACCGTCCGGGAGGATGCCGTTGCCATGCACCTCCAGGCTCCGAGAGCGACTGCTGTCCAGTTCGCCTCCTCCATGGACCACTTTACCTTGCATCAATTGCGCAGGGACAGCGATGGCTCCTGGGTGATACGCGGATTGAGAAACCGGGAATTTCAATATTTTTACCTTGTCGACGGCAAAGTGGTTATTCCGGATTGCCGTTTCAGGGAGAACGATGATTTCGGTGCAGCCAATTGCAGGTATATCCCTCAATTTGCCGTCGCCTTGCATAACTGACTCACAAATCAATGTATTCATAAAATATCGGGGGAACGATATGTACAAACACATACTCTTATCATGCACCATGGTGCTGCTGCTGGCCGTTGCAGCTATCGGACAGGGAACGGAAGGAACCGGTACGGTCTCGCAGGTACAAGTGCAGACCATGGAACGAAATCTTGTGCGGGCCGGCATGAAGGCGCCGGAGGCAGCAAGGATGGTGCAAACCATGATGACAGCGCGTTTCACCTATGCGCAGATGACTGAGGTGGAAGAGCAGATGCAGTTGGCCCGGCGGGAACAGGGTACGATTGAAGCGGTCCGCAACAAAGTGTACGAGGGCATTGCCAAGCACATTGCACCGGATTCCATTATCCAGGCGGCCAACAAGGTGCAGGAACGACACGCATTCGCCATGCAAATGGCAGCATCAGTAGGGCGGCAAAAGCATTCGGCACTGGGCGGCATATACGCCGCTTGCCTGACCTCCGGATTAACCCGCGAAGATGCCGAACAGATTACCACACGGTTGCAAGCAAGAGTGCGCCAGATGAACAGGGAACGGACTCACGCCCTCGCCGTTGAAACCATGACGACCGCTCGCGACATGGTTCGTCTGGGTGTTTCTTCTCAGCTAACAGCAAATGTAGTCACCGGAGCGCTGGTCAAAGGGTATGATCAGGCAGCTATGCAAACCCTGCGACAGCGTTTCACCGAACAACAGTCCTCCACCAACAGCGAACAGGTTGCGCAGCGGTTTGGGCAGGCCATCGACCGCGGTGTACGGGCTCGGGATCTCGACGGATCTGGTGGTGCCGGGAGCAGTGGCAACGACAACACCGGAGGTTCGGGCCAGAGTGGGGGCAGCGGCAACTCGGGGGATTCGGGCGGTTCTGGTGGCAGCAATGGCGGCTCGGGTGGGGGTAATGGCGGGAACGGAGGCAATGGCGGGGGGTCAGGAGGTGGTCGTAACTGATTGCTAAGCTTGCCTCAGGTGGCGGTACGCGCTATATTCCACTTTTTTGCATGGTTGAATGTATCGTGCCGCCACAACGTCTCTACAGCACAAGGAATCTACCCGGTGCAACCACCTCTCCCCATGGATGATGTACAAGTCCGGCTTGCCAGGAGATTTCGCAAGCAGCAAGAATTCACCACCGGGTACTCGCCCCTCTACTCCCGGCTGTTCGGATTGGTAGCCGATTGGCTGACCGCACCGCAGGGTTCGGATCCCTTGGCAGACTGGCTGCTAGAGGTTGGAGCAACGCGTGCTTCCTTTGCAGTACCGCTCTTGCTTCTGGCGGGCCTGCACCGCGATGTGCTCGCCAAGATCCCTGAAGTCGCTGCACTGGCGCAATACTATCCGACCGTCGGCGGCACCCTCACAGCGGACGACAGCGAATTGGCCGCGCATTTCCGTGCAGCGATCCTTGTCCGCCAACCCCATCTCGACCACTTCATTCGCACCGCAACCGTGCAGACCAATGAATCGGCCCGCGGGCTGTGCTGGTTGCTGCCTGTTCTCTCGACCGGCTGGACAGCTATCCATCTCGTCGATCTTGGCGCCAGTGCCGGACTGAACCTGATGGCGGATCAGCGTCATTATCGCTTGAACAACGAGTGCGGTACTCATTGCTCTTGTGATCTTGGCAGCGGTGCACCGGTCCAGTTTCTCGTTACCGATTCCGGGTTACGGCCTCCACTGCCGCGTAAGCACTCGCTTCCGGCCATCCTTTCCCGTACCGGCTGTGATCTTGCTCCCTTTTTCCTGACCACACACGAAGCTGAACAGACGCTGGCTTCGTTTGTCTGGGGCGACCAGACAGAGCGCCTGGTGTTGCTGCGCCAGGGAATCGAGGCCTTGCACCAGGCAGAACAGACCGCAGCCCCGGTACGGCTCCATCAGGTCGATCTCCCCGACGGCCTGAGTCACTTCCTGGAACAGCAGATCACCCCGTACCGCGATGCCCCGACTGTTCTCTACAATACCTACCTCAGCACCTACCTCCATGACAAGGGTACGTCCATGCAACCGCAAATTGCTGCTTGGGCGGCACAACAGACGAGACCCGTGCTCTGGCTGCAATGGGAAACCCTGTGGCACGGTCCACAACCACCGGATCTCGGCGAGGTCGGCTGGACTGCCGACCTGTGGGAGGATGGTCGCCATGTTCACTGGCACCTGGCCTGGGCGCATCCGCATGGCACCCGCATCCAGTGGCTGCCGGAAAGTGCCGACTGGTCTGCTTTCTGGAAGAAAAAGCCATGAGCATCGTTTACCGGTCCGCCCCGATTTCGGGCCTGGAAGCACTGTACTGCCTTTCCGATTTTTCGTTCACCGAACACCTCCACAGCGGCCACGTCGTCTGGCTGAACACCGGTTGCGGCGAACATTTCCGCATCAAAGGAACCAGCGCCATTCTGCAGCTGGGGAGTCTTTCCATCATCGAGGCGGGTGTTATCCACGCCAACCACCCCTGTGCCCCAGGTCGCCGTCAGTTGCGCAGTCTGTATCTGGAAGAGACGTTTTTTGCGGATCTGGCGCGCAAGTTCGACCTTCCGGGTCATCGTCCGCCGATGATGCGTAGTCAAGTGGTCACAGATCCGGTGCTGTGGCAGACCATGGCAGCCTTGCATGCGGCTCTTATGGCCAACGAGGATGGGTTTGCATTGGAAACCGCCGTAATGTCGGTGTTCCATCAGCTGCTGACCGGCTGTGGTGCGATGCAGCCCCTCGGCAGGAGATCCCCCGGCGACAACGGTCTCCGCCTGCAGCGAATAACCACCTATCTGCATGAGCACCTTGAAGAGCAGGTCAGCCTTGATCTCTTGGCAGGGATTGCCGACTGTTCCGTGGTGCATCTGATACGGTTGTTCCGTGCTCAGGTCGGAACGACCCCACATGAATACCTGACCCAGATACGGCTGGAACGGGCCCGGCAACTGATTATTGCCGGCCTTTCCCTTGCCGATGCCGCCTTCAAATCCGGTTTTGCAGATCAAAGCCATCTCACCCGGAAATTCCGGCAGCGCTATGGCCTGCCCCCGGGGGCATATCGGATGCAGTACAAGCAGTGCTGATCCAGGTCACCTCTCTTCGCTTGTTTCCCTGATGTTTCTTTTGTTCAAGATTTGTCTGCCCCTCAGCAGTACTGTGATACCTTGAACACGACCACTGTATCGAACAAAGGAGCGACTTGATGAAACACTACCTCTATGCCATGGGGGCCATTTTCTGCTGGGCCAGTCTGCCGGTGGCCACCGGTTCCGGTCTGAACACGCTGTCCATCGAAGAATTGCTGTTCTATAGTTTTATCAGCGGCGCACTCTTTCTCTATAGCCTTGATGTCATACAGAAAAAAACGGTGAAAATTACCTTTCCGGGTCTGGGTGCCTCCCTGCTCGGCATCTGGGGTATTTTTTTGTACCACTATGCTTACTATCAGGCTATGGCACGGGCACCGCTCGCCGAGGCGGCAATTCTGGCCACCACCTGGTCGTTCTGGATTGTGGTCTTCTCCTCCTTGCATACTTTCAAAAAATTGAAACCGGCGATCATCATTGCCGCGCTGGTTGGTCTGTTCGGTGCAGGGCTGGTCATTGCAGCAGGAAAGGAGCTCACTTTTAACCCGCATTACCTTCAGGGCTACATGCTGGCCCTGTTGTGCGGCCTGATCTGGTCCAGTTTTTCCGTTGGCCTGTCGATCCTGACAATCAGGACGGAACCGATGACTGCGTTCACCGTGTATGCCGCCGTCCTCTCTACCCTGCTTTTTTTCGCTACCGGCCCCCATCCGACACCAAGCCCACGCGCCCTGCTTTCAGCCGCCTACCTTGGCTGCGTGCCCTTGGGACTTTCCTTTTTTCTCTGGAACCGGGCCGTCACCGGCGGCAATATGGCCGTCATTGGTTTGCTCAGTTACCTGACCTCCCCCTTGGCCGTGCTGATGGTGGCTATTGTGCAAAAAAATGCCATAGCTCCGCAGGTTCTCCTGGGCATGCTTCTTATTATTGCAGCAGC
>JBFJXW010000069.1:0-16598 GCA_041622895.1 Desulfobulbus sp.
GCAGCGACCTCTCCAATCTGTTTGACGGCAATTCCGGTTCCTGGCTCTTTTCTCCAGCCATCACCCTGCCTCTTTTCACCGCCGGTAAGCTGCAGGCAGAGCTTGATGTGGCCAGGATTCGCAAGGATATTTCCGTCACCCAATATGAAAAAGCCATTCAAACCGCCTTTCGCGAAGCCGCCGATGCCCTGGTTGCCAGCACAACCTATACACAGCAGTTGGTTGCGCAAAAAGCCAATCTGACCGCCAATCAGGTTTATTATTCCCTGGCTCGGGATCGTTATCAGCAAGGCGTGGACAGTTTCCTCACCCTGCTGGATGCCCAACGTTCCTTGTACAGCGCCCGTCAGAATTATGTGTCCCTGCATCTGGCGCAACTGATCAATCAGGTCAACCTGTATAAGGTGCTTGGCGGCGGCTGGAAGGAACGAACGTGATGCTCCTGTTTGAGACTTCGGCAACAGGCACAGGCCTCTCGGCATCGTGCGCCTCCGGCCCGTTGAGACCTCACCGTATCGACGATATGGGGAAAGGATAATGGCACGTAAAACAAAAGAAGACGCCCAGGCCACCCGGGAGGCAATTCTTGACGCTGCGGTGCAGGTATTCTCGGTTTATGGGGTATCGCGTACCTCCCTGGCTGATATCGCCAAAAAAGCCGGAGTGACCCGGGGGGCCATCTATTGGCATTTTGCCAACAAGGAGGACCTGCTTAAAACCCTGTGGGATCAGCTGATTCTCCCGTTTGAGCCTTTTTGCCAGGCCAGCGAAAGCCCAGACGAACCCGATCCGCTCGGCAAATTGCGAGAGGTGTTTATTTTTCTTTTTTCCAGCTTTGACGACGATCCACGCCGCAAGAAGCTTTTTCGGGTTTTTCTTGATAAATGCGAGGCGGCCGAAAATGCCAGTGCCATCCATCTTCGTCATTTGAGTTCACAGGTAAGCGGATTCGGGAGAATTGAAATCGTCCTGCGCAATGCCATTGATAAAGGGCAATTGCCACCGGATATCGATGTTCGTTTGGCGGCGATAGCTGTTGTTTCCTATATCGACGGCCTGATTGCCAACCGCCTGATGATCTCCGATCTCTTTGATATTAAAACGGAAGCGCCTGTGCTCATTGATGGTCTGTTTCAGCTGCTGCGTTCCGGCTTTATCCGACCAGAGCAGACCTGACAGGCTTCCCCTGATGCAGGTGCGCATGCATTCATGTGCACGTGCATCGTGAGTTCATGTCTTTTCCTGACCGACAGGGTATATTGCCCGTTGCAACGGTGCGGGGGCCGCCTCCGTACATTGAAAACAGTGCTGGCGGGTACGGGTGAGCAAGGGCAATGGAGGATATGAAAAAAACACCGGCAGGATCTGGGCGGCAGGGAGGGCTCGGTTCGCAGCGGTTCATTGGCGCACTGCTGGTTCTTTCCTCAGCCATGGGATTCGGTACCCTGGGAATTTTCGGCAAAACAGCCTATGCAAGCGGATCCTCGACCGTCAGCGTGCTGTTTCTTCGTTTTTTGGTGGCGGGCATCCTGATGACCGGGTGTATGACCGCTCTGCGGCTGCCGTGGCCGCGCGGCCGAGACTTGTGGCTGCTGGTTGCCATGGGTGCGCTTGGCTATGTGGGGCAGTCCTTCTGCTACTTTTCAGCCCTGCAGTACGCTTCCGCTGGTTTGACCGCGCTCTTGCTCTATCTCTATCCTTCCCTGGTTACGCTGGCTTCGGCCGCCCTCGGCCGCCAGCCCCTGACTCTTCTCAAGCTGCTGCTGGCTGCTGTCTCTCTGTTCGGTATCCTTCTGACCGTTTCCGACGACATAGGCGGCACCTGGCAGGGGATCGTTTTCGGTGCCGGTTCAGCGGTGATTTATACCTGTTATATATTGGTGGGGGAACGCATAATCCCCCGCACCGGAGCCATCCCCGCAGGCACGGTGGTTATGCTGGCTGCAGCTTTTGTTTTTGCCGTTGCCACGCTAGCAGCAGGTCCGAAGTGGCCGACCAGCATGGCCGGTTGGCTGGCAGTCGGCGGTATTGCGTTGGTTGCCACGGTCTTGTCGATTGCTGCTTTTTTTTCGGGTATCCGTCGACTCGGTGCAACCGATGCGGCCACGCTCTCCAGTCTGGAGCCGGTGGTTACCCTTATTCTGGCATTTATCTATCTGGGCGAAACCCTGAGACCGGTGCAGATGGTGGGTGCGGCGCTGGTCATCCTGGCGGTGCTTGTCCTTACGCGAATACGATAAGACCCATCACGCAGGCGTGAACAGCGAGCTGCGTGAACTTCGCTACAATCCCGGAATACCGATGTGCTGAATGCGGACCGCATTGAGTCCTTCCTCATAGGCCATCAGTTTGCCGCTCTTGCGCCATAGACGAAAGGCCAGCGCATAGGAAAGCACGCGAATAGGGTAATCGCGCGGTAATTTTTGCAGGTAGGGCTGGATGGTGACGAAGTCGGTGGCACCGTACTGCTGCATGATAAAACGCAGCCCGCCGTTTTTCGGACCGATATTGTAGGCGAGCAGTCCGAGAAATAGGTCGTCTTTCATCTCATTAAAATAATAGCTTAAGGTGGCGGCGGCAATAAAGCCGTTATGACGGTGATCCGAGATCTGGGGGCTGGTGACGCCGAGATGTTTACCGGCTTCCGCCAGTACTGCTTTGGGCACCAGGGTGATCTGAAAGAGGCCCTGACCACCATCCTTGCTTGGACGCGGCAGATAGGAGGATTCGGCGGCAGCAATGCCGTGCAGCAGATCAGGGTCAAGGTCAAACGAATCGGCGGCTGCATCGATGTCGCGGGAGTAGGGTTGGGCACGATCGATGAGCAGCTGCAACTGGTCAGAATCGTAGCGGCGATAGGCTGCAAAGACCTGATGGGCGAGCGTCACCCGGCTGACCTCCTCCTTGCCGCCGACCAGGGTGCGGAATTGACCGAAGGCCCGGATGAACTGTCCCTGGAGGACAAAACCGCCAACCACCAGAGCGATGCTCAGCGAGAGCGTTGCCGGCAGGTACAGCCATTTGCTCAGCAGCCAGCGGCGCCAGCGCAGCCAGACGGTCAGGAAGACTGCCGCGACAATGACCAGGCTCAGCACTCCCAGGGCAAAAGGAAGCAGGCTGGTGAAAAATTCGGTTCCGGCAAAGCGATTGGCCGAATATCCCAGCAACACCATGATGCCGGTAACGGCGCTGAGCGAAAGCCCCATGATTTCAAGGCAGGTGAGGAGCAGTATTTTCCGGGTCAGAACCGGTTTCTTTTTTTTGCGCGACTTACGGCGGGTATTTTTTTTTGCCGGAGAACGGGGTTTGCGTTTGACCGGAGGTTTTGGCGTATCCGGTGTTGCGGCTTTGTCCGCGGGGGTCGGTTTGTCTGTTGCTGATTTTTGTGGTGTTAGAGGTTTCTTCATTGAAAAAGCATGTTTGTTATTCTAACAATGGTACACTGAACCAAATACGATGACGAGAGCAGTCCGGCATGGAGAGTATGCGGCCTGAAAAGACCACTTTTAGCCATCCCGTGTCAATCAATACCCTGTAGGAGGAGCAAAATGGATCTCTTTACGGTCAATAAGCAAACCTGCAATCAGGATGGCATTTGTGCCGCAGTATGTCCAGTGAGCATCATTGATTTTGCCAAAGGTGGATGGCCGACCCCCTCGACCGATGCGGAGGAGCTGTGCATCCGTTGCGGCCATTGTGTCGCTGTCTGCCCCACAGGCAGCCTCAGCCACCGTGACATGGGAGTCGAGCAGTGCCCGCCGCTGCAGCACGACCTGGACCTTTCCGCTGAGCAAACCGAGCATTTTCTTCGATCCAGGCGTTCCATCCGGGTCTATAAAAAAAGGGGCGTGGAACGGGATAAACTCGCCTGGTTGGTCGCCATTGCCCGGTATGCGCCTTCAGGCCATAATTCCCAGGGAGCGCGGTGGCTGATTCTCAGCGATCGCAACGAACTGAATATACTGTCCGGTATTGTTGCCGACTGGATGCGCTGGATGCTTGCCCATATGAAGGAGGCGGCGCTTTCCATGCACATGGACCGAACCCTTGAGCGGTGGGAAGCCGGCCATGATGTTATTCTCCGGGGAGCACCGACGGTGATTGTCGCTTACGGTGACAAGGAGAACCGCATGACCTCTTCAACCTGCACCATTGCCCTCACCTATCTCGAACTGGCTGCAACCGGCATGGGGCTCGGCTGCTGCTGGGCCGGATATTTCAACGCGGCGGCTACCAGCTTTCCGCCCATGATGGAGGCCCTGGCACTGCCGCCGGGCCACCAGAGCTACGGGGCCATGATGGTCGGTTATCCTCAGTTCGCCTATAACCGGCTGCCGACCCGTAAAGCACCGGATATCACCTGGCGTATGGGCTGATATCGCCTGATGGCGCCTGGCATATCCTCGGGCGACTCCATCTTGTTTTCCTACTGCCGCAGCTCCGGCCTTGTTCCTCTGTCGCTTGCGCAATCCGAGAGAATGTTTTTTTGGTTGCGCAACAGCAGGTGATACGTATAACAACTGTCTGTATCATTTTGAAATAATATTTTTTCTTCTTACCACGTTGAGTCAAACCCGTGAAAAATTCATCGCCGGAAGACCGGAAACCTGAAACCCTTGACTGGCACACCCAGGAACCGGACAGGGTCTTTGCCACCCTGCACAGCAGCGAGGCCGGACTCTCCGCCGATCAGGCGACGGAGCGGCTTCAACTCCATGGTCCCAACCTGATCCGAAAAACACAGCAGGACGGGATACTCCGGCTTCTGTGGCGTCAGATCAACAATTCCCTGATATGGGTTTTGCTTGGCTCCGGCACCCTTGCGGTATTACTCGGTAAAATGACCGATGGTCTGGTGGTGCTCTCTGTGGTGGTGATTAACGCCATTATTGGCTTTATTCAGGAGTTCAAAGCCGGGCGGGCAATCGAGGCCCTTTCCGAGATGGTTCCGCAGAATGCCATTGTTATCCGGGAGGGTAAAAATCTCACCATCTCCGCCTCTGAACTGGTACCCGGCGATGTGGTGCTCTTGGCTGCAGGCGACAGCGTACCGGCCGATATGCGTCTGGCCATAGTGAAAAATTTGCAGGTGGAAGAAGCGGCCCTGACCGGCGAATCGGTGCCGGTTGAAAAAAACATCGCCTCCGTCAGCAGCGAAGCCGTACTCGGCGACCGGACCTGTATGGTCTACAGCGGTACTCTGGTCACAGCAGGTACAGCCACGGCCGTGGTAACGGCCACCGGCATGGGCACGGAGCTCGGCCGTATCTCAGACATGCTCGAAAGTACCGTTGACCTGGAGACGCCCCTCACCAAAAAACTGGATGAGGTCAGTACCTACATTACCATAGGAATTGCCGTCATTTCCGTGGTTATTTTGGCCATCGGCGTCAAACGGGCCCTGGATATAGCCATTCCGCTGAGTACAGCCCTGAAAGAGACCCTTATTTTTGCCATAGCGCTGGCGGTCGGGGCCATCCCCGAGGGCTTGCCTGCGGTGGTGACCATTGCCCTGGCCATCGGGGTGCAGCGAATGGCACGCCGAAACGCCATCATCCGCAAACTGCCTGCAGTGGAAACCCTGGGCAGCACCACTGTGATCTGTTCCGACAAGACCGGTACGCTTACCTGCAACGAAATGACCGTGACCGAGTTGCGGACCCTGCAGTCCGGATGCCGGGTCAGCGGCAGCGGTTACGATCCGCTCGGCAGTTTCACCATTGAGGGCCGGAATGTGGCTCAGCTCCCTGAAGATATCGAGGATCTGTTGACCAAGGCGACCCTGTGCAACGATGCCACCCTGCATCAGGATGCAACCGGGTGGAACATCACCGGCGATCCGACCGAGGCAGCACTCCTGGTTGCCGCCGCCAAGGCCGATATCACCATTGAGACCGCCAACTCCCGCTCGCCCCGGCTGGACAGCATACCGTTTTCATCGGAAAACCAGTATATGGCCACCCTGCACGGTGGCGCCGAAAAAACCATTGTCCTCAAGGGTGCGCCCGAAGTTATTCTGAGCCGCTGCCATGCGGCCGGACAGGACACGGACTTATCGCAACGGATGATGGCGGAGGTCACCCGCATGGGTACGCAGGGCATGCGGGTGCTGGCCATAGCCAGCAAGCGGATGGACCATGCCGCATCCGACGAACTCTCGCCTGATTCTGTGGATCAGGGGTTTGCCTTCCTGGGCCTGGTCGGTATGATCGATCCGCCGCGCATCGAGGCGGTTGAGGCCATCAAGGCCTGCCATCAGGCCGGGATCGAGGTGAAAATGATCACCGGCGATCACCGCACCACTGCCCATGCCATCGGTACGGAGCTCAATCTCGCTGGTAGCGGCCATGTCGTTACCGGCGTGGAATTGGCGACCATGGATGCGGCAACCCTGCAACAGACGGTGCAAGCCACTAATATTTTTGCCCGGGTGGCCCCGGAACATAAGCTCCGCCTGGTGCGTGCCTTGCAAAAGGAACGGCATGTCGTCGCCATGACCGGTGACGGCGTCAACGATGCGCCATCGCTCAAGCAGGCCAATATCGGCGTAGCCATGGGCATTACCGGCACGGCGGTGTCCAAGGAATCGGCGGATATCGTTCTGGCGGATGATAATTTTGCCAGCATCAGCGCGGCGGTGGAGGAGGGGAGGCGGGTCTACGACAATCTGATCAAATCATTGGCCTTTTTGTTGCCGACTAATCTCGGCTTGGCTCTGATTCTGATTTACGGCATCATGTTCTTTCCCTTTGACCCGGTGAGCAAGGTGCTGCTCCTGCCCATGCTGCCGACCCAGCTGCTGTGGATCAATCTGGTCGCAGCGGTCGCGCTGGCCCTGCCGCTGGCCTTTGAGGTCCAGGAGCCGGATATTATGCGCCGGCCGCCTCGCAATCCGGACGCACCGCTGTTTACCGGTTTTGTCGTGTTCCGGGTCGTGGCGGTCTCCCTGCTGATGACCGCCGGCACGATTGTGCTCTTTACTATGGAATATCGGCAGGAACTGGCCGCAGGTATTACGGAAGCATTTGCCCTGGCCAAGGCCCAGACCATGGCCGTGACCTTTGTCATTCTGTTCCAGATCTTCTACATGACCCACTGCCGATCGCTGAAAGACAGCCTGCTGAAAATCGGATTCTTCAGCAATCCGACCGTGTTCTGGGGGATCGGTGTAGTCCTTGCCCTGCAGGGACTGTTCGTCTATCTGCCCTTGATGCAGCGGATTTTCCGTACTGCGCCTCTGTCGTTAACCGAGATTGGGCTGACCGTTGCCGCGGCATTCCTTATTTTTCCGGCGGTGTCCCTGGAAAAATGGGTCCGTTCCCTGCTGCGGCGTTAGCTGCATGACGGAGCCTCAAGGTGTTTGTTTCTCAGGAACGGTAGAAAAACCGTGTTGCAGGCGAGCGTATGGAGCCGTCGAATTACATGCCCAGGGCAAACATGGCCTCGAGGTCATGGCGGGAAAAGGCCTGGAAGGCCAGCATGGTCTCGGTTTTGGTGATGCCTTCGATGGCCAGCATTTTTTTGGTGACCAGATCGGCCAGGTCATCGTTGGTCTTGACCCGGGCAATGGCCACAAGATCAAAATTGCCGCTCACTGAATAGACTTCGGAAATGCCTTCAGTGGCCTGCAGTTGTTCGGCGATGGTGTTGATTTTGTTTCGTTCCGCGTTAAGAAGAATAATAGAGGTAACCATGATTCCACCTTGCGACCGATGACGGTTCCGACCTGGGTGCAGGCGGACGCGGCCGGATCGCGTTATTTCCATGAAACAAAAAAAGCCAGGCAGATATTCGGAATATCCACCTGACCATAAACCTACCGTTGGTAAAGATTACTCATACGAGATGCAGCCCGCCGGACAGGATCCGATAGCTTCTTCAATGCATTCTTCATCGCTTTCCTCATCGTTCTGAATGGCATCATCGTTCTGAATAACATACGCCTTGGTTTCATCGATATCAAACCCGAAAATTTCCGGGCAAATTTCTACGCAGGCCTCGCAGCCCAGACATTCTTCCTGTTTAATATATACTTGGTTCGACATAATAATGGTTGTTGAAGATTAAAAATGGTGCCGGTACCGATGATAGCGGAACCGGCGGTTTTCTATGGAATCCCAGCAAGCTGCATTCCAGCACCCTGATGAGGCCCGGCTGCCGGTGCTGTGTTCCTTCAAAATTTTGCAGTTTTCAGATCAATAGTCAATTTGTATTCAGACGAATCTTCTCCCTGTTTCACGGCAAATCCCAGCTTCTTGCCCAGCTCAATCATGTAGCGGTTTTCTGCCAGCACTGTACCCCAGATTATTTCCATCTTACGCTCCTGCGCGATCCGGAGGCATTGCAGCAGCAGTTTGGCGCCAATGCCCTTGCCCTGCCAGGGATCGCCGATAAGAACGGAAAATTCCCCTTTCACGCCGTCCGGGTCACCGGTGATATTCGCCACGCCCAGCATGCGCTCCTCACCTTCCTGATCATCGAGGGCGACAAAAGAAATCTCGCGGTCATAATCGATCTGAGTGAAACGGGCAAGTATTTCGGGGGAAAGCGATTTGACCACACTGAAAAAACGGTAATAGATGCTGGTGGGAGTCAGCACGTTGAACAGATCGACAAAGAGCGGTGCGTCCTCGGGTTTGATCGGCCGGATGAACAGCGGCATCTGCATGTCGGTGAGGTCATGTCGTTCCAGATGCTGGGGGTAGGGGCTGATTACCAGATGGAGGTTGGTCGGCCCAAGGGAACGGGCCAGCTTGATGCGGGCATCGACGGCACAGGGCAGTCCGTCTTTGACGATCACCGGATTCATGTCCATTTCGACGATTTCGGGGAAATCAATCACCAGCTGGGAAAGCCGGATCAACAGCTCTTCCAGTTTTTCAAGATCAGCAGGCGGACGGTTGCGGTAGCCCTTGAGCAGCGGCAGAACACGGGTGTCCTCCATCATCCGTCGGGCCAGCAGCCGGTTCAGCGGCGGCAGGCCGATTGCCCGGTCATCTAGCAGTTCGGCAAAAATACCACCGGAACCAAAAAGGATGACCGGCCCGAATTTTTCATCGGTTTTACTGCCGATCAGCAGCTCGAAATCAGGATTGGCGATGTAGGACTGGAGGGAAACCCCGGTAATTTGAGCATCGGGATACGAGGCTTTGGCGCCGTCCATGATCTGCTGGAATGCCTGGCGCAAGTCGTCGTCATTCCGCAGGTCGAGCTGGACCCCATTGACCTCTGATTTATGGCTGATATCGGGGGAGACCAGCTTCATTGCCAGCGGCATCTCCATGTTTTCGGCCATGGTCACAGCTTCATCGGCCGAGGTCGCAAGCACGGTCTCGTTCACCGGAATGCCATAGGCAGCGAGGATTTTTTTGCTCTGGATCTCGGAAAGTACTTCCGTCTCCTGCTCAAAGCTTTCGTGAATGGCGCGGAAGACAAAGTCCCGGTCAAAGAAGAGATCGGTAGAAAGCTTAGGCGGCACCTGACTGAGCAGTTCCAGGTTTCTGGTGTATTCAACCATGTGGAGAAAGGCTCGTACCGCGCGTTCCGGGGTCTCGTAGGTGGGGATATTCGCCTGGTTGAGGACATTGACCGCTTCGGCCATCTGCTTGCCGCCCATCCAGGAAGCAAAGATCGGAATACGCTTGGTACGGGCAAGTTTGACAAGTGCAGCGGCCACTTCTTCCGGCGGGGTCAGGGCCTGGGGCACCATGATGATCAACGCACCGTCAAAGCCTTTGCTCGAAAGACAGATTTCCAGGGTTTGGGCAAATCGTTCAGTCGTGGCATTACCGAGGATATCAATGGGGTTGCCCCGGCTCCAGTAGGGGGGGAGGATCTCATTGAGTTGCTGCATGGTGTCTTCCGGGATTTCCGCCGGTTCCAGGCCGTATTCGGCCAGGGTGTCGACGGCCATGACACCGGGGCCGCCGCCGTTGGTGATGATCGCCAGCCGCGAACCCGAGGGCCGGGGCTGTTTGGCCATCAGCTCGGCGCAATCAAACAGCCGTGCCAGGGTGGGGACGCGAACGATACCCGCACGTTTGAAGGCTGCGTCGTACACCGCGTCCTCGCCGGCCATGGCCCCGGTGTGGGTGGTGGCGGCCTTGGCACCGGCTGGGCTCTTCCCTGCCTTGAGGACAATGATCGGTTTGATGCGGGAAACCGAACGGGCCGCGCTCATGAATTTGCGGGGATTGGTCAGGGTCTCGATGTAGAGGAGAATGGATTTGACCGAACCGTCGTTACCCAGGTAATCGATCATGTCGCCGAAATCGACATCGAGCATGGAGCCGATGGAAACAAAGTGGCTGAAACCGGTGTTTTCCTGAGCAGCACGGTCGAGGATGGCGAAACAGATGGCACCGCTCTGGGAGATGACGGCCAGGTTGCCCTTGGCCGGCATACCGTTGGCAAAGCTCGCGTTAAGTTCTTTGCCGGGACGAATGATGCCCATGCAGTTGGGGCCGATGATACGCAGTCCGGAGCCTTCCGCCGCGCCCTCGATCTGCTCTTCGATGAGGCTTCCTTCCTCGCCCAGTTCCCTGCCGCCTGCAGAGATAATAATGACCGCCTGGGTTCCGGCCCGTACGCACTGGCGGACAATTTCCGGTGCCGTGGCAATAGGTGTGGCAATAATGGCCAACTCGGGGGGGGGATCCACTTCGGTGATCGACCCGTAGGCTTTGAGCCCGTGGATCAATTCATGGTTGGGATTCACCGGAATAACGGTTCCGGAATATCCGCCGTCGACGAGGTTATCTATCAGGGCTGAACCTATGGCGCCCTGTTTGTTGTTTGCGCCGATAACCGCGATGCTTTTCGGATTGAAAAAATGTTCCATGGGGAATGTCGTCCGTATCGGTTGGAGTTATAGTATTTTCCCCGGATCATGGGGAACGGCGATGGCTGCGTTGTCGCTGATCAGCGAGTCTGTAGATTCACCTACCCTCTCTTTCTTCGATTTACAAGTGTTTTGCGGAGATAATCGATTCCAAAAATAATGACAATCCCCAGCCAGGCCAACCCGTACACTTCCGGCGCGACCGGGCCGGTGTTCAGTATCCGCTGCAGCGGCGGATAATAGAGGGTGGCCCAGGAAAAGACGATCTGGATGAGGATGCCGATAAAAATCAGGCGATTGTCAAACAAACCACGATTCAGGCCGGAGCGCAGTTCATAGCGGCGACCCACCAGATTGCCGATCTGCATGAGGAGAATAGTCGCCAGGGCAATGCCGGTGGCAGAACGGTACAGGGGCGAGGAGGCGGGCAGGGGGGCGCCGTACTGCCAGCCGCCGCTGAAGAGCACATAAAAGAATAAAAAGAGCGACCATGCCCCCTCGATGATGCCGAGAAAGCAGTAACTGTGGAGCATCAGCTGACGGGTCAGCAGACCCTGGTGAGGGGCGCGCGGCGGTTTGCGCATGGTTTCCGGATCGGCGGGTTCCTGGCCAAGGCCCATGGAAGGCACGAGGTCGGTCCCCAGATCGATAGACAGGATGTGAATAATGTTCAGTGCCAGGGGCACCGGCAGCACAATGTAGAGGAGATAGGGCAGGATCTCCGGGCCGTTGCTCACCAGTACGTAATTGGTGAATTTTTTCATGTTCTCGAAGACGGTTCGCCCTTCTTCGATGCCGTCGACGATGGAGGCGAAATTGTCGTCCAGGAGGATGATCTGCGCCGATTCCCTGGCCACATCGGTTCCCTGTTTGCCCATGGCGATGCCGATGTCCGCCGCACGCAGGGCCGGGGCATCGTTGACCCCGTCGCCGGTCATGGCCACGACCTTGTCCATTCGCTTGAGCGCAGTGACGATCTTCATTTTCTGTTCCGGCGTGGAGCGGGCAAAGATGCGTACCCCTTGTTGTATCTGCTTGCTCAGGGCGCCGATAGTCAGCTGCTTGAGGTCCTCGCCGGTGAGATGGGTGGTGTCTCCGAGCGCGACAATCCCTGCCTTGGCCGCCACCGCCAGGGCCGTGGCCGGATGATCGCCGGTGATCATCAGCACCTCGATGCCGGCGCCATGACATTTGGCCACCGCCTGCGGCACCTCCGGCCGTACCGGGTCTTCGATACCGATAAATCCAGCCAGCATGAGACCCTGCTCCAGGGGATCGGCAACGGCCTCTTCCCTGGCAGCCTCGCCTGCTTCTTCAGCGGAGATAGGCCGGCAGGCAAGGGCGATCACCCGCAATCCCTCAGCGGCAAGCTGCTGCATGACCGCCTCGCTTGCCGCCAACTGCTGCTCAAGCGACCCGTCAGCAGTGGTTTTCTGTTCCATGCCCACCGAGCGCAGCATGGGCCGGATCGCCTCAAAAGCTCCTTTGACCACAAAGAGCTGCTCGCCATCCAGCGTGATGATGCCGCCGGAACGTCGTTTTTCCACATCAAAGGCAAAGTAGCGCTCGACCTGCTGCTGCGCCTGGTCCAGGGTGTCTGTTCCCGATGGGTCCCTTTCCGGACCGATCAGGTGCTGCGCCACGGCCACATCCAGCGGATCACCAAGCAGCTGTTCCCCGGTGCGGCGAATATCCGAAGCAGCGAGGGCCAGCAGGGCCGCCTTGCGTTCCTGCTCCGGTTCCATGTCCGCGCCGGTGACCGGATCGACCATGCGGGTGATGGTCAACCGGTTCAGGGTCAGGGTGCCGGTTTTATCGGTGCAGATCACATGCACCGCGCCCAGGGCTTCCACAGCATTGAGGCTGGTCACCAGGACATTCTTTCTGGCCATGCGCAGGCTGCCCATTACCAGGGCCAGGGTGAAGGTGGGCAGCAGCCCCTCCGGGACATTGGCGACAATGATGCCCATCATGAACACCAGGTTCATCCACAACGGTTTCCCGCTCATCACTCCATACAAAAAAAAGCTGAACCCCATGGTGCAGGCCAGGATGGTGAGGATGCGGATCATTCGGGAAATTTCGTGCTCCAGCGGGGAACCGGTGCGGCGGATGGTCTGTGAGAGCTGGGCGATGCGGCCGAAGCGGGTGCGCAGGCCGGTGGCAAAGATTACGCCCCGGCCCGTCCCCCGAACCACGGTGCAGCCGGCAAAGGCGATGTTGTCGCATTCCTCCAGCGGTTTGTCCTTTCCCTGCGCTGTCAGACGGATGGCCGCTGACTCGCCGGTCAGCGGTGCATTGTCGACTATCAACCCTTCCGAGACGATGATCCGCACGTCCGCCGCCACCTTGTCGCCTTCGGAGAGCACAATCAAATCACCGGGCACGATTTCCGTGGCCGATACCCGGCTGATCTGGTCTTCGCGGCAGACTTCGACCAGATGCGGCAGGAATTGCTTCAGGGCCTCCATGGCCTTTTCCGCCCGGTACTCCTGGAAAAAACTGAACAGGGCGTTGAGCAGGGCCACCACGATCAGTGCCCAGCCGAGCAAGCCCATGCCTTCCTCGGGATTGAGCCGGTGGGCGACAAAACAGATGATGGCCGAAACAATCAGGAGAATGGCAAAAAAATTGGTGAACTGCCGCCCCAGGGTACGCAGCAGTTTCCAGCGGTCGACCACGTCAAAACGATTGGGGCCGACATGGGCCAGCCGTTCCGCCACTTCCGCCGGCGACAGCCCCTTGGGGCCGGAATGGAGGGTGGCAAAGACCTGTTCGGTGGCGATCTGGCCGATATGGGCGGGGCGCGGGTTCATAGTTTTCGATAAATGCCGACATCGCAGGAGGTGGTGCGCAGGATTTGTTCCATTCGGCTCCCGTAGAAATAGCGGGAGGGCAGGGTCCGTTCCGTGGCTCCGAGGAGAATCATGGCCGCATTGACCTTGCCCGCCTGGATGAGAATTTCCTTGGCCCAATCGTCGGAGAGCACCACGCTGCGGTCCAGGTGCCAGTGCGAATCGGGTGCCTTTTCCCGTATTTCGGTGGCCACCCGGCTGAGGTATTCGTAGCCCTCGGTAATTTTCTTTTTGGCGGCGATGGCGGAAATATAGCGGAACAGGAGCGTATTGATGGTCATCACCCGCAGGAGATAAAGCCGTCTGACCGAGGAGGCGAGCAACTGAAGAAAAGGCATGGCCGCCTGGAAGCCGCGGGGATGCCCGGACAGCGGAAACAGCAGGGTGCGGGGACAGCCCAGGACACCGGGGCTGACCACCCGGATGGCCATGACATTGAACGTTCGGCAGCGAAGCAGCTGCTCCGAGATGGTGCCGGCGAGAAAACCGCGTCCCTTGGACGTGATCCGTGCACCGCACAGGCAGTAGATGTGTTCGCCCGGCGGGATCACCTGGAGCAGGGTGGCCAGAACCGTTGTGCTCTTCTCATGGATAGCGCTCTGCCACTCGATGCCATGGTTGTTGCATTCCACGCCAATGGCAGCGAATTTTTCCTCGATCCGCTTGCGGGTGAAGGTGCCGTCGAGGATATGGACCAGCAGCAGCCGACGGCAGGGGCAGGCGGCAGCCATCTGGATGGCGTAGCGGGCTACCCAGTCCGCATTGATCGACCCGTCGTAGGCCAGCACAATCCGTCGGTCCATCGCGTCTCCCGGAAAAAGGTTAGTTATGCCTCAGGAAGAAGAACTCCCTGATATAGTGAGCGATATTACAAGGGAGTGCAAGGGGCAATTGGGGCAGGGAAGAGTGGCTGGAAGGATGAGGTTTGTGCGGAAAAATAAAGCAATAACAGATAGTTTGTGGTAGTTTTTGAGGGTTGTGTACCCCTGGCAGGGTTTCTCCGGTTCGCGTCGCAAGCGGCGCTATAACCGGAAGCGCTGCAATCACGTGTTCATCGATGCAACACTATGGTGTTCATTGTTTCATTCAACCACCCATAAGTACGAAGGAATCTGTCATGACACAAGACAACGCCTGCTATCCTCATCAACATCCCGATGCCACCGGACACTTTGGCGAATATGGAGGATCCTATATTCCGCCGGAACTGCAGACGGAAATGGATAAAATCGCGGATGCCTACCTGAAGATAAGCAAAACCCATCGTTTTATAGAAGAACTGCGCTCCATCCGCAAACACTACCAGGGACGGCCAACCCCGGTGTACCACGCAGACCGCCTGTCCGAAATGTGCGGCGGCAGCCAGATCTATCTGAAACGCGAAGACCTCAACCATACCGGAGCGCACAAGCTCAATCATTGCATGGGGGAAGGGCTGCTCGCCAAATTTATGGGGAAAAAGAAACTGATCGCGGAAACCGGCGCCGGACAGCATGGCGTTGCCCTGGCAACCGCAGCCGCCTACTTCGGCCTGGAATGTGAAATTCACATGGGCGAGGTCGATATCAAAAAAGAAGCACCCAATGTCATCCGCATGAAGCTGCTTGGCGCCACCGTGGTCCCCGTTTCTTTCGGACTGAAAACACTCAAGGAGGCCGTTGATTCCGCGTTTCAAGCCTACCTCAAGGATCCCATCAATTCCATTTACTGTATCGGTTCGGTGGTCGGCCCCCATCCCTTCCCCATGATGGTGCGCGACTTTCAGGCCGTTGTCGGTATCGAATCCCGCGAGCAATTCCTCGAAATGACCGGCCATTTACCGGATGTGGTCTGTGCCTGCGTGGGCGGCGGCAGTAATGCCATGGGAATTTTCTCGGCCTTCATCAACGATCCGGTCAAACTCGTTGGCGTCGAACCCGGCGGCCGCTCGCTCAATCTGGGCGATCATGCGGCCACTGCGGCCTTCGGCAAACCCGGACTCATCCATGGCTTCAAGTGCTATCTGCTTCAGGACGAGAAGGGCGAACCGGCTCCGGTCTATAGCATTGCCAGCGGGCTCGATTACCCCGGCATCGGCCCGGAGCACTGCCTGCATAAGGACACGGAGCGGGCCAGCTACGAAATTGCCGATGACGTGGAGACCCTCGATGCCTTTTATACCTTGAGCCGCGTCGAAGGTATCATTCCAGCGCTTGAAAGCGCCCATGCTGTCGCCTATTCCATGAAGCTCGCCCGTGAGATGAAACACGGCAGCATTCTTGTCAACCTGAGCGGACGCGGGGATAAAGATCTCGATTTTGTCACCGAAACCTATGGTTTCAACATCGACGAAGCGAAAAAGAGCTTATTGTAAGATTGAGCAAAGAAGATTGTGCAGTAGACATACAGAGGGAAGGGGGCAAGAGGAGACTTGCCCCCTTGATGCTCTGTTAGCGCTTTCCGGCTATCATCGTAAACAAGGAGGTAATCGGAAATTCTACAATCACCTGTTAAAAATTTTACAGGGAAAGTGACTTTCTCGAACCCATGAAAAAAACCTCTCTCCTCATTCTTCCCATCATCGCTGTTGGCCTGTTTTTCGGCTACCGCTACCTGACCCGGGAAAAGCCGATTAGCGTCACGGTGCAAACGGTGGACAGCGGTGCGGTGGAGGCCACGGTGGCCAATACCCGGGCTGGTTCGGTCAAGGCCCGCAATCGCGCTAATTTGACCCCGGCCATCGGCGGCCAGATTGCCACCCTCAACGTGCGTAAGGCTGATACGGTCAAGGCGGGGCAGGTGCTGCTCACCCTGTGGAACAAGGATCTGCTGGCAGAGTTGCAACTGGCCAAAAGCGAGGAAATGGCGACTGAGGCCACGGTTCGGGAAACCTGTCTGATGGCCGATCTGGCCCAGCGACAGGC
>JBFJXW010000070.1:0-16466 GCA_041622895.1 Desulfobulbus sp.
CGGTGGTCACTGCGACAGCAGCGTGGTCCGGATTTCTTCCGGTGGCAAAGGCGTTCGGAGTCGAATTGTCGACTACATAGACCTTGGGTTTGGGGATACCGGCTCGCACAGCCAAAGTAGCTATCAGGCTATGAAGGTCGGGCGCTTCCGTTATCGACACTTCACGAGCCTGGTTCATGGCTAACGCCATTTTATCGGAATTCCAATAGGCAAAAAAATTGAGTCCAAGAGCAAGAAGGAGGGCAATGGTCATGCCTTGCTGGCCGCCCATCGCCTGTCCGGCAATCATGAATAGCGCGGTGAGCGCTGCCATGAGCATGAAGGTTTTCATGGTATTCATCGATGGGTTCCTTTCGCTTGCTATTATCGAGATTTGGTGGGGCAATTACCTCCATTCTTTGCGCATAAAAGATAAACCGCCAAGACCTTTAGTCAAGAAGGGGAGATCGCACATTGACGATCTCCCCCGACAGTTTGAAATTGATAAAGGATTGTAAAGGTTGGAACGGTTAAGCCATCAACTCCAACATGGTACGAATCAGATTATCGGCGCCTTCTCCAATCTGATCGACGCGTGAATTGAGCATGTAGCAAGGTGTGGTAACAATTTTGTTTTGTTGGTCAACAGCAGTTTCTCCATGCAGGGTTGGTGTATGCCGGGCTCCCATGGCGGATAGATTCTCAGCAGTTCCACTATCCTGTCCTATGGTCAGGGTAACATTGCCTAAGACCTTGGCAAGAATGACCGGGGCGATACAGAGGGCACCGATTGGTTTGCCGGCGGCATGCATGGCTTTGACCGCCTTGGCGACATCCGGGTTGACTGCGCACTCCGGACCATCAAAGGCGTAACTGCTCAGGTTCTTGGCAGCACCGAAACCACCGGGTATGACCAGGGCATCAACGGAATCGGCGGAGAAAACGGACAGAGGTTTGATCTTGCCACGGGCGATCCGGGCCGACTCGATCAGCACGTTACGATGCTCGTCCATCTCCTGACCTGTGATGTGATTAAGTACATGATGTTGCTTAGTATCTGGGGCAAAGCATTGAAATTCAGCGCCATTTTTATGAATCGCCCAAAGCGTCAGGGTTGCTTCGTGAATTTCCGTGCCATCCTGGTGGCCGCAGCCGGACAGGATAACAGCAAAATTTTTCTTTTGCATACGAGCCTCCATTGCAGCAGATTAAAGTAGTGTAAGCTAATCTGTTAAGCTAGAAAAGGTTGATTTACCCTTATTCCAGCGAATAAATTGCGGGAAGATTCCGATATTTTTCAGCACAATCCAAACCGTACCCCACCAAAAAACCTCTATCAAGCGCAAAACCAATATAATCGACATCAATCGGAACAGCCCTTCGCTCTGTCTTGTCGATGAGCGAGCAGATCTTAACCGAACTCGCTTTACTTTGTCGAAAATGATCCTGCAACCATTCCATGGTGGTGCCTGTATCGACGATATCCTCAATCAAAAGTACATCTTTATCGGCCAAATCAATACTCGGTTCCTTGAGTAGTTGAATGGTTCCCGAGGATTTCGTTCCTGTTCCGTAACTGGCTACCCGAATGAAATCTATTTCAAGCTCAAGATCAATGGCTCTGCAGAGGTCGGCCGTAAAAATGAAAGCACCATTCAGCACGCCCAAGAGAACAAGTTGTCTGCCTTGATAATCCTGAGTGATCTGTTGGCCGAGTTGTTTGATCTTCGTTTCAAGTTGTTGACTGCTTACGATTTCTTGTTGGGGTTTCAAGTCATTGCACCGTTGTGATGAGAAAATTGAAGTTTCTGTTATTCATTCTGCCATTTTTGCAGGGTAGCAGCAGCTTCTTCTTTTTCTTTGAAGGGTTGTTTTTGACTCAGAGCTTGCTCCAGTTCCTTAATGGCCTCCTTTTTATTGCCTTCACCATAAAAGGCTAAGGCCAAGTGGTATCTGAGGATGGGCATGTTTTCCTGTTTTTGTACAGCCTGCTCGAATTCATTGCGGGCCAATCCGTAAGAGCCCCGTTTGTAATGCACCCAGCCCAGAGTGTCGATGATATGGATGTCATCAGGCTGTTGCTGCTTCGCGATCATGGCCAGCCGTAAGGCTTCACCCAGATCGGGCTCCGTGCTTTCGGCAATCATCCAGGCCAGGTTGTTGGCGGCTGGGGCAAAATCGGGTTTGATCGTTAAGATTTTTTCATAGGCTTCTTTGGCCAAGTCGCTGTTTCCAGTTTGTTCGTAAATGCTGCCCAATCCCATGTAGGCGCCGATAGCCTTGGGCTGTTTGCTCAGGAGATCTTTGTACTCGGCGATAGCTTGATCAGTTTTTCCCTGTTTGGTGAGGATAAGTGCGCTCATTGCATAGGGCTGCGGGTTTTGCGGAGCAAGTTGCTGCGCTTTTTTGTAGCTCTCAAGCGCTTTGTCTGTCTGGTTTGCACTCAGTAAAAGATTTGCCAACAGGATCTGCAGTCCACCGCTGTTCGGCGCTTTTTCAATTTGAGCTTGTGCCATTTTAATGAGTTCGTTTTTCGATGTCCCTCCCTTTTGCGCTATTTGCAGGAGAAAGGTAAAGGCTTTGGCATTATCGGGTTGCAAAGAGAGGAGATGTTCAAAGGTCTGTTTGGCTTTATCCGGCTGCTTGAGAGCCAATTGCGTCAGTCCAAGACTGCCCAACACCTCTACGTTTTCAGGGACTTTGGCATGGAGTTCATTGAACATTTTTTCAGCGGTTTCGAAATCTTTCGAGAAAAGAACGCCTTTTGCGAGGGTAAGGGCGGCCTGGAAATCCCTGGGGTTGATTTTCAGTGCGGTGGCAGCCTCTTTTTTGGTGGTTTCAAAATCTCCTTCCTGAAGCGAAAGAAGGGCCAGTAACGAATGCGCTTTGCCAAGGCCGGGGTTTAGTTTAATGGCTTCAAACAAAGCCTCCTTGGCAAGTTTTACATCCTTGAGATTGCTATGTGCCAAGGCTTTGATAAAAAATGCCTCGCCCCATTGGGGGTAATCGCGAACCAGAACAGAGACTGTATCCAAAGCACCTTGATTGTCACCATCTTTCAGTGCAAACTTGGCTTTGACTAGCTGGACTGTCCCATTTTTAGCATTTTTCGAACTAACTTTATCTAATTCCTTTTTTGCCTGATCAAATTTGCCATGGTCAAAATAGAAATCAGCTAGTTGTGCCTCGAATTCTTCAGGTTGCGCAGCAGTGCTTATCGCTTCTTTGTACAGTTGTTCAGCCTGTTCGTATTTTCCTCTTTTGGAATAGAATTCAGCCACGGAAACTTTAAGTTGGCTGTTTTTAGGATCAATAGTTACCGCTTGAGCGAGGTGTCGTTCAGCATCGTCCTGATTGTTTCGGGTCAGGTCGATGGACGCCATCTGTAAAAATGGCTGGGGAGATTCCGGAAAAGCCGTAGCCATAGAGTCGAGGGTGGCTTGAGCCTTGTCGAATTGCTCACGCTCGACATAAAAAGCGGCCAACGTGGCATAATTGGAAATTTTATTATTACCCAACTCTACCGCTTTGGAAAAAGCCTGTTCAGCTTCCGAAAATTGTTCTTTTGCAGAGAAAATGCGGCCTTTGATGGCATGCAAACGATCCTCATCCGGCGAGGCGATAATGGCCTTTTCAATAGCGTTTATGGCAGCCGCGTAATTGCGATCCATCAGTTCCAGGTTCGCCAGTAATGCCAAGGCATCTGTATTGCCGGGTGACTGCTCGAGGATTTCGTCGATATTTTTCCGAGCATCTTCTTTTTTCTTGGAGAGCAGATAAAATTCGGCTGTTTTGACTTTGGCGTCGAGGTTTTTGGGATCTAAGGTCGCCGCTCGCTGGAGTTCATCAAAGGCTTGCGGGATTTGGCCCTTTTTGAGATACAATAAGCCTAGCTGGTAACGGGCATCAGCGTATTTAGGATCGATTTGGATGGAATTGCGTAATTCTATGATTGCGGCTTCGGGGTTTTTTTCTTCAAGATAGACCATGGCCTTCTGGTAGTGAACAGCCTTCTTTTTTTCTGGATCAGTAGAGCAACCGGCAAGCAAAAGTGCGATTAGTAATAAGGTGCAGGTTCGAGTCAGCGAAAGTTTGACAAATGTTTGCATTGTAAGCCCTTTGGAGAAACGAGAAATTGATTTATTCATTAAAAATTCGACATGAGAAGAATAATACGTCTATTTTAAAAAAAGATAAAATTTTTCTGTCTTGTGATAAATTAAAACATAATGTAAAAATTGTGAAAACATAGATTTTTTTAAGTTGGCAAAATAACTTAAGGGGGAGATATGTATAACAAGATGACCAAACTGAGAATATTTTTTATCGTGGTGGTAGCCGTTCTGGTGGGCCTGACGAAGAGTACGATTGCCGCTCAATCGACGGTTGATGTCGGTGCTGACACGAAAATGAAAGAACAACTGCGGCGCGAGATTATTGGTGAGAACGTCTTCCCCGGAGAAGAAAAGGTGTATGTTGTTGGCTATGGGGATGTTCTGGATATAAGTATTTACGGCGAAGGGAGCATGGCAGCCTCCACCGCTTCCTCCGTTCCTTCTGTATGGGATAGTGAACTGCAGGGTGGGCGCGAAGGTTCTGGGAATGTCAGCGGTGGGGTCGTTGTTAGAACAGATGGGATGGTTTCTCTGCTTCATCTGGGCGATGTTAAAGTGGTTGGAATGACGCTGACGCAGCTCGCCGATTATCTTAAGAAATTATATGCAACTATCTATTCTGACCCCATGGTCACGGCCGTGTTGCTGCAGAGTAAAAGTCGTCGTTACACCGTGATGGGAGAAGTAAGAAATCCTGGTGTTTTTCAGATTGATTACCCGATTACCATTGTCCAGACAGTGGCTCGTAGCGGCGGATTCACCGAATGGGCCAATCATGATATCACGGTCGTCAGGGCAGGTGACGGCATTAAAACATCTGCAAGTGAACACGGCAAAAACACTATCAAATTTGATTATGATGATCTCGTCAAAGATGGAAAGCTGGAACAAAATATTTTTATAAGATCAGGTGATATCATCATTGTGCACTGAAGGGTGGGAGTGTGTATGGGGATTTTGAAATACACGTGTGTCTTTTTGTTGGCCTTGATCAGTATTTGCTCAGCAGGCAAGGCCTGGGCACGCCAGAACATTGTTATCGGTGAATTATCAGTTGGTTATAATTTTCAGGATCGGACCTATAAGGATTCAGGAACAACCGATGATCAGGCGGATGATACCAGAGATCTTTATGCGTCTCCAAGAATGCGCCTTTCTTCTCGGGGAGCAAGCGATTTTCTCGCATTCACCTACGCCCCCACCTTTACTTATGATGACATAGACGGCAGCAATGATGTCGGTCACGATCTCAACCTGCTCGCTGAGAAAAATATCAATCGTGATTGGCTGGTCAGGGCTACCAACAGCTATTTTTACGGGCAGGATTCCTCCACTGATAATGAACAGCGCAGCTCCCCAATCATTCCCGGCGAGGTGACGCCCAGTACGCCAGCAGCGCCTGGCGTGGAGCGACCCGAAAGTGATATTCCGCAATTGACCGAAAAATATGGCCGTAGGAAATATTGGCGCAATGATTTCGGCTTAAGCACCGATTACACTTATGCTCGAGACTCCATTGTCGGCGCGGGATATAACTTTGGCATGCTTCGCAATGTCGATGGTGATGCTGATTCCGATGGAGCTACCGGTGATTATTCAGACTACGACCGTCATGAATGGGTCGGTCGTTTGTCCTATCGTTTTAATATTCACTGGAATGCGGAAAGTGAGGTGAGCTATGTCAAGGGGACAGATGATGAGAACAATACCGGCACAACAGATAATCTAAACGATAATCTCGAAGAATATCATGGCAGTCTTAGATTGAATTATAACTGGCGCCCCCATGATAATTTTTTCGGAAAGTACTCGTATGCTGAGACAGTATATGAGGATACCACCCAAGAGAACTCCACCATCCATGAAGCTACCTTCGGCTGGGACCATGATTTCAGTCGTCGCTTGCGCATGACCTTGTCCGCAGGACCAACCCTTGTTACCTACGAGAACAAGTCTAGTGAAACCGGCTATAATTCCTTTGCCGGTCTGGTGTATACTTTCAAGCATTCCGCGTTGACTGCAAACACTTCTTATAATTACGAATTTGATAATTTTGACGGAGAAGAATCTGGTTTGTCAAAGGTGTGGCGTTCAGATTTAGGGTTCTCCCACCGGTTTACACCACACCTGCAAACAACAATTTCGACAGGGTACACCAAGAGCGACAGTGAGCAACCCGGAGACGTAACAATATTTCAAGAGGACGATTCATTCGCTTATACCGAGGAAACCTATGATACCGGTCTGGTTGTGAGCTACAGTTTCCTCCGTTGGTATACGCTCTCAGCCTCCTACCGTTACAGTGAGTACCAGTCGGATTATGATGATGATTACGATGAGCACAGGGTCATGCTGACATTGACGGCTGCCAAAGAGCTTTTTCGTTGGTAACAAGGGGAAAACCGAATGTTCTATGGATGCGGTTTTCCCTTCTTCAGTACAATCTGCTTCGCTTGAAAACTCATGTGCGGAGTTGCAGGGTATTTTAATCTGCGAGCTTTGACTGAGCCATCTCTTTGCCTCTTGGAACGGATGATCTGGCCCGTTCGGCATCGCGGACCAGATGGCTTCGGCTTTTTTCAGGATAAACTTTGCGGCCTTGCTCATGCGCGGTTGAGCATAATTGATCTGAATGGCGGTTGGCAGCCGATCTGCAATGAAGATAAATCGGTTTGGGTCATCTTCAACGGCGAGATTTACAATTATATTGAACTGCGCGAGCAACTTGCGCGTCAAGGTCACCGATTCGCAACCAACTCCGATACGGAAGTTCTGGTCCATCTTTACGAAGAAAAAGGTGCGGATTTTGTCCAAGATCTAAACGGACAATTCGCTATTGCCCTTTACGACATTCGGGAGCAATCGTTGCTTCTTGCTCGTGATCGTATGGGCATCCGTCCCTTGTTTTATACCCTGCATCAAGGCAGGTGCTTTTTCGGTTCAGAAATAAAATCAATATTTTCTGCTGATCCCACCCTGCCCCGGAGAATCGATCCCCGGATTCTTCAAGATATCTTCACATTCTGGAGCCCCGTCGCTGCAGACACGATTTTTGAAGGAGTGCTGCAGGTCCAACCGGGCCATACAATGCTTATCGATCGACAGGGAGTGGGAAATCAACACAGATATTGGGATATCAATTATCATGCTCCCTTTGCCGATTCGCCTGAAGAAGAACTTGCCGAGGAATTGCGCGCTTTGCTCATTGATGCGGTTCGTCTGCGTTTACGGGCAGACGTCCCGGTTGGCGCCTATCTCAGCGGCGGGCTGGATTCCTCTGCAATCACCTCACTGATCAGGCATTACACAACGAATCCGCTTAAAACCTTTTCTGTGGCCTTTGACGATGCAGTCTACGACGAGCGTCATGAGCAGGCTAGAGTTACTGAGTACTTAAAAACGGATCATGATCAGGTGATCTGCAGCAATGAGACTATTGCTGAAGCATTTCCTCGAGTGATTTATCATACAGAAACTCCTATCCTTAGGACAGCGCCAACCCCGTTGTACCTGCTCTCTGCATTGGTTCGACAGCACAGTTACAAAGTGGTGCTGACCGGTGAGGGTGCTGATGAGATTCTGGGAGGCTACGACCTGTTCAAGGAAGCAAAAGTGCGCGCCTTTATCGGGAACCAGCCGAATTCGGTCTGCAGGTCGATGCTGCTCAAGCGCCTTTATCCTTATCTTGCGCTTTCACCGACCCGCTCAGTCAGCTATGCCCGGCAATTTTTTGCCACTGATGCCAACCCGAAAGAAGAACTATTTTTCGGGCACCAACCCCGATGGAAAAACGGGCAATTTCTCAGCCGTTTTCTCTCGGAGGATTCGAGAACCCCAGGATACTCCCCTCTTGCTAAGGTAACTGCGAGTTTAACCGAACAGCTTGAAGGGATCTGTTTTTTTACCCGTGCCCAGTATGTGGAAGCTAAACTGCTTTTAGCCAACTATCTGCTCTCATCTCAAGGTGATCGAGTGGCTATGGCCCATTCGGTAGAGGGGCGTTTTCCTTTTCTCGATCATCGGATTGTCGAGTTTGCGGCACGACTGCCTGTTCGATTTAAAATGAGGGGGCTGAACGAAAAATATCTGTTGAAAAAAGCCATGCGCGGACTATTGCCCCAAGAAATACTCGACCGGAAAAAACAACCCTACATGGCACCAGATATTCGCAGCTTTTTCGGTGCCGCAACTCCACAGTATGTCGATCACCTCCTGAGTCCAGCCAGATTGAGGCAATCGGGTTTATTTAACGTCGACATGGTAACGAATTTGGTGGAAAAATGTCGGTGCAAACCCAGGCAGGGGGTTCGCGAAAACATGGCCTTGGTCGGTATCCTTTCGACTCAGAGTCTCCATGAGCAATTTATTGATAATTGGCGGGTGGAACTTCCAAGCACCCTGCCCAATACCCGAAGAACCATTCGTTAATGGGAGCAGTGATGCAAACCAATGAAGAAAAAATCCGTGCATTCATCTTAAACAACTTCCTTTTTGATGCTAATGAAGGTGCTCTGGCAAACGATGCTTCCTTTCTTGAACAGGGTATCATCGATTCCACAGGTGTGCTGGAATTGGTTGAATGGCTAGAGGAAGCCTTCGCTATAAAGATTGAGGACGAAGAACTGATTCCCGAGAATTTGGATTCCGTCGATCGACTCGCGCAGTTTATTGGTAAAAAAACTTCCTGATTTCCTCACAGTTGATCATGTTAGTCACCAATTACCTGATTGCTTCCGCCGAACGGCATCCAGGGAAAAATGCACTGTTCTATGGTTCCCGGAGTTTTACTTATCTCGAGTTACTTGCATCTTCGCAAAAAATCGCATCCTGGCTGAATGAGTTTCGATTTGATGCGGGTTTCAGAGGTGCTATTCTCAACGATGATGCATTTGAATATATTTCGGCCTATTTCGCTATTCTTCTGGCCGGAGGCGTCGTCGTGGGGCTGAATACCCAGACCTCGGATGCGGAACTTTCCCATGTACTTGATGACTGCGGTGCTTCAGTTCTTTTTACCGCAAATAAATTCAACCGGTACCTGAAGAGTGCATTGCCCCGGTGTTCCCTGCTCAAGGCATTGGTCCTCTCCGGGCTGAGGGAGGAACTTGCAGGTCTTGAGTCCTGCGTGCAACAAGATTTAGGCGAACTCAACCACTGTCCATGCACGGCATCGAGTCCCCTGCCGCGTCGCTCATCCTACGACTTCGCCCAGATCATTTATACCTCTGGGACCACAGGTAAACCTAAAGGGGTCGTTTTGCGGCATGCGAATCTGATTGCCAATACTACCTCAATTGTTTCCTACCTACAGTTGCAGCCTAACGATAAGGTCATGGCCGTGTTGCCTTTTCATTACTCTTACGGCAATTCTGTGCTGCTCACGCACCTGGCGGTTGGCGGCTCCCTGGTGGTGAACCAGAGTTTTCTCTACCCCAACGTTATCCTTCAACAAATGGTCGAACAGGAAGTAACTGGCTTTTCAGGAGTACCTTCCACTTTTGCGATTCTCCTCAGTAGATCCGCTCTGGCTGCCTACTCCTTTCCAACCTTACGCTATCTCACCCAGGCTGGTGCTGCCATGTCGCCGGAACTAGCACGGCAGCTCAATCAGGCGTTCCCAACCGCAAATATTTACATCATGTATGGCCAGACTGAGGCCAGTGCACGTCTGGCCTATCTTGATCCCGCAGAACTGGTGCAACGACCCGGCTCAATAGGGAAAAGTATTCCTGGGGTTGAACTGACCCTGCGGGATAGAATGGGGAAAATAGTTAACCCAGGAGAAATCGGTGAGATCGTGGCCTGTGGAGAGAATATCATGGCTGGGTATTGGAATCGTCCTGAAGAAACCAGGGAGGTGCTTCGTCCGGAAGGGCTCTGGACCGGTGATCTGGCGCGATCGGATGAAGAGGGATTTCTTTATATTGTCAGCCGCAAAAGTGACCTGATCAAATGCGGTTCGCATCGAATAGCCCCTAAAGAGATAGAGGATGTGCTTGCGACACACTCCGCCGTTCATGAAGCCGCTGTTATTGGCATACCCGATGAAATCCTTGACGAGCGTATTCGGGCTTGCGTTGTGCTGCGACCTGAAGCAGATTACAGTGTAAAAGACCTATTGGTTCATTGTAGGAAATATTTGCCGCTGTATAAGGTTCCTCACGAGGTAGTCGTTCTGGAGGACTTGCCGAGGACGACCACGGGCAAGATTAAAAAGAGCGAATTGCGCCCAATGGAGGCCTACTTATGAAGTGGTGTGCCAGGTGCCTTCCTGCGGTAACACTCTTTGGGACCTTCTTCAACGCACTGTAACGTTTTGCATACGAAATCAAAAATGTGATACAAGAGAAACTATTGAACTGCAACGAGGGGTGCATTTAAAACCCTGCGGAATCGCGCTGCTTCGAGATTTTTTTGCAGGCCGATGCTTAATGAATCTTTTGGGACACCCATTTGGTTGGAAAAGGTTATAGCGTAGTGCTGCGATTTGAAAAAAGGCGGTGGCCAAATTTGTTTTTATTGAATGGAGTAGGGTGCAATGATTAATTGGCTGACCATAGACGTGGAAGACTATTTTCAAGTAGCTGCTTTTAATGACATTGTGGAGCCCAGCAGTTGGGCAGGGTATGAAAGTCGTGTCGATAATAACACTTCGCGTATTCTTGATCTACTCGATCAAAAGCAAACAAAAGCAACCTTTTTTGTCGTGGGCTGGGTGGCAGACCGATATCCGCACATTGTAAGAAATATCGCTGACAGAGGGCATGAAGTTGGCTGCCACAGTTATTGGCATCAAAAAATATATGATCTCACACCTGAGGCATTCAAAGAGGATACGAGAAGGGCCAAAGACGTGTTGGAATCGATATTAGGTCTTCCGGTCTACGGGTACCGGGCGCCAACCTATTCCATAACTGAAAAATCGCTATGGGCACTGGACATCTTGGAGGAATTGGGATTTCATTACGATTCAAGCATATTTCCTGTCGTGCATGACAACTATGGTATCCCAAAGGCTCCAAGGTTTCGCTATAACCTGCCCAACCATAATATGGTCGAATATCCGATTTCCACAGGTAAATTTGCAAATAGAAATGTACCGGTTTCAGGGGGCGGCTATTTCCGGCTGTTTCCCTATCGACTGACGAAATATGCCTTGAAGAGGATTAACGAAACAGAAAATCAACCTTTTGTCTTTTATTTGCATCCATGGGAGATAGATCCGGGTCAACCACGGTTTGATAAGGCAAGATGGTTTAGTCGATTTCGTCACTATAACAACCTAAGTGCGACCTATAGTCGATTGGAGATGTTGCTGGATGATTTTTCCTTCGGGCCGATCATGCATAATAATCATTCCGTCGATAGTGTTTTATTGCATAAAACTATTTAATATTCATTTATAATGAAACAGGCTACCTTTTTATTTATATTAATTGTGATGCTGGTTGCAGGATTCGACCAGGGATTCAGCAAAGAAAATATCAACAATAAGGATATTTTGCAAAATATGGAAATATCAGATAATGATTTGAAAAGAATTTCTCGAAAGACAATATTTTTCGGGCATCAATCTGTAGGGTCAAACATGCTTGATGCACTAAAAATTTCAAAAATAACAGGATCTAATATAAAAATAAATAAAATTTCATCAGCAGGGGAATTAAGAAAGGCATATTTAAATCATATGTATTTGGGGCAAAATTATGATCCTTTTGGAAAGGTACAAGGTTTTGCACAGATATTTTCAGATTTCAAAGATACTTATCCTGATATTGCCTTTTTTAAATTTTGTTATCTTGATATTAATCCTGATACAGACATTGTTACACTTTTCAATTTTTATAAGCAGACAATGGCTGAAATTCAAAAAAAATACCCAATGGTCGTTTTTATGCATGCAACTGTCCCCCTTGTTCAGATGCAAACGGGACCCAAGGCATGGATCAAACGTCTAATCGGCAAACCGGTTACCGGTTTGTCCGACAATGTAGCCCGTGTTAAGTTTAATGAATTATTGCGAGCAGAATATAGTGGGCGGGCAGTTGTCTTTGATATTGCCGAATCCGAATCTACCGCTCCCGATGGGAGACGTGAGATTTTCACAAGGGATGGTCGGGAGTATTACGCATTGGTACCGCAATATTCTGACGACGGTGCTCATTTGAACGATCAGGGCGGCAGAGTTCTTGCCGCAAAGCTGGTTCTTTCTTTGAACGCTGCAGCAGAGCAGCATACCAGCAAATGGAATAACTGATTGCTCATGTCAACAACGTTTTTCAAGAAACTCGGGGGTTATCTCGCTTCGCCTGATGACCTTTTCTCTGTGCTTCTGGCCTTGTTGCGTGGCAGTTTCTATATTGTTAAATATCGTTTTCTGACCACCCAGGATGTCATCATTAATTTTCCCTTTTTTTGTTACACGCGGGTGCGGATAGCTGGAAAAGGGAAGGTGAGGATTGGCCCTGGTTGTTCTGTTTTTGTTAATAACTTTGATCATTTGTCCGTTTTTACCTTGGCGAAAAATGCCACAGTTGTTATCGGAAAAAAATGTTCTCTGGGGGGCGCTACGATCAGATGTGCAAATAGGATCAGTATAGGTGATTACGTGATGACGGCCGCCAGCCTTATCCAGGATGTTCCGTTTTTTACTCCGTTTATGGAAGATGAGCGTGCTGATGGCGTTCTTGATACATCAATTTCCATAAGTGATCATGTATGGCTCAGCGCTCGAACGATCGTCCTGTCGGGAAGTACTATAGGTAATGCAGTCGTTTTGGGGGTCGGAGCCGTCATTTGCGGAGAATGCGTTGGTGACGGTTATTTAGCATTGGGCAACCCTCTCCGGCGTCCGATACCCATCGCAAGTCTCATGACCATGAAGAAATGCAAAGATGAACAGTAGGAGGGTTTCATTGGCTGTTCGTTTGAGATCGTGGGCTTTTCGATGGGTACACCTTCTCAATAAACGGGTAACGGTAGGGAAAAATATTCAATTACACTGTTGGTTGTCTATCAAGGGCCCTGGGTATGTCATTATCGGAAATAACTGTAGAATCAGCTCGCTACCTGGGTATCCGGTTTACATGGTGACATTGTATACCTATACACCGGAGGCTGTTTTGACCATCGGTAATAATGTGGATCTAGTATCAGCTCGTTTTGCCTGCAAATACAAAGTGGCTATCGGTGATAATGTAATTATCGAAGATGCTTCAATAATGGATACGGATTTTCACAACCTTGACATTACAAGACAATCTCCTGACCATGAAACCATGGAATTATGTCGAGTGCTTATTCATCGAAACGTGCGCATAGGGGCGAGGGCTATCATTACTAAGGGGGTTGTGCTCGGCGAGGGCGTACATGTCTATCCCGGTGCGGTTGTCCATAAATCCTTTGCGCCGAATACAGTAGTTGTCGGCAACCCTGCCCGAATTTTGGCTCCCAAATAATGACGTGAAAGAATATGGTTGTCTCAAAAGGGGCAATGAAAAAGATCTGTTCTATACGGGGATCGTGAGGTGTGATGATAAGGGGGATTGAAAAAAGAATACGGACGGCACCGTCCGTGTATCAGGCAATACTCCTTGGTGGGGCTTTCTTTTTTGCTTTTTTCCCGGTGTTCCTCGATCTATGGAGTGCCTGGTCCCACTCAGATGATTATTCCCATGGTTTTTTTATCATTCCAATAGCCTTGTTTATTGCTTGGCAGAAAAAAGAGCAGCTGGCAAACCTTTCTATCAGCCCGTTGACTTCAGCTGGATTCTGCCTGACCCTATTGTTGCCTCTCTATGTTGCTGTTCGATATGCGGAGATTACAACAGTATCCTCTTTGCTCATGGTGTTGATTCTTTTTTTTCTTGTTCTTTTCCTTGCCGGTTGGGCGCATTGTAAAGCATTGCTGTTTCCTTTGGCCTTGCTTCTTTTCATGATTCCGATACCGGAGCAAATTTATTCATCATTGACCAACCCCTTACAGCTCTTTGTCTCGCATCTAAGCGTTATGCTCGCGAATGTTGTTGGTGTTCCCATTTACCGGGAGGGGAATGTGATTCATCTACCCAACCACACCTTCGAAGTGGTGCAAGCATGCAGCGGTCTGCGTTCGTTGGTGAGCTTGTTTACACTGAGCTTAGTTATGGGATATTTTCTTCTTAAGGACAATTGGTTGCGTGGCATAATGTTATTCTTTACGTTTCCGGTGGCGATCCTGGTGAATGGCATACGGGTATTTATCTTAATCGTGGCTTTTCATTTTTTTCAATATGATCTGGCTGATGATTCTGTGCATTCTTTTTATGGACTTGCTGTTTTTATGCTTGCACTGTTTATTTTGTTCGGATTGCGAAAGGTGCTGGCAAGATGGGATTCTTAAGTTGGAAAAGAGTTTGCGTAGCGACACTATTGCTCGTGATTGTCGGTCTTGCAGCGAATTTCCGGACAGATTCAACGTCTGATTTCCACGCGGTGCCGATCTCGACAGCTTTGCGTGAGTTCGGACCATGGAAAATGGAATTTGATATTCCTCTTGATGGTATGGTTCAGCAAAAACTCATGCTCGATGATTACCTGTACCGACGTTTTTCTGACGGGCAATCGACGGTTGTATTGTATATCGGCTATTACCGCAATGCCTCTAAAGTCGGCGCTTCTCATGACCCTTTGGTTTGCTTTCCTGGGCAGGGGTGGGTGTTAAAAAAACATAACATTTCCGACGTTACAGTTTTGATAAAGGGCAAAGAGGAAAAAATCAGTTTTGCTACAATGGTGGCTGAACGAAATGGTATACAAGAATATCTTCTGTACTGGTTTCAAGCTGACGCAATTGCAACACCGAATACTTTTATGCAAAAATTGCATTTGCTGTACGCTAAAGTGCAAGGAAAAGGGCAGCATAATGCGTTTATACGTTTAAGTATGAATATGAAAGGGGTTGCAACAGAGGATAGTCGTCAGGTGATGATGAAATTTGTCACTTCATTTTACCCTGTTTTTTTGGATTATGTTTCGCCTGTGTTTCCAGAGAGGAACAAATAACACCATGCTAATAAAAGAATTAACATTTTTTGGTTGTTTGTTTCTTTTGGCGTATGTGTATGTAGGGTATCCGCTCGTGGTCATGTTGCTGGCCAAATTTTATTCGAGACCTGTTCGCAAGGAAAACTTCGAACCAGAAGTGACAGTAATAATCCCTGCCTACAATGAAGAGCAACATATCAGAGAAACCATTGAAAATAAGCTTTTCTTTGCATATCCGGCTGCCAAGCTGGAGATTATTGTTGTTTCCGATGGGTCAACAGATTTGACAGACAGTATCGTCAAGGAATACGCCCATAAAGGGGTTCGCCTCCTGCGACAGGAGCCACGAGCCGGAAAAACATCCGGGCTCAATAGGGCTATATTGGAAGCAAGGGGCGATATAATCCTCTTTTCCGATGCTAATTCGATCCACGATCAAGGAGCTCTCAGGTCGCTGGTTGCCAATTTCGCGGATCCGCAGGTCGGGTATGTCACCGGGAAGATGATTTATGTCAATCCGGATGGCAACATCGTAGGCGACGGTTGTTCAGCGTATATGAACTATGAAAACCGTCTCAGGGGATGGGAAACACAAATAGGGTCGGTTGTTGGAGTCGACGGCGGTGTTGATGCTGTCCGAAAACAACTTTATCGGCCCATGAGGGCGGACCAGCTCCCTGATTTTGTCCTTCCTCTGGCAGTGATAGATCAGGGGTATCGTGTTGTCTACGAACCGGAAGCCCTCTTGCAGGAGGATACACTCAAAAAGGCTGAAGATGAATACCGGATGCGCGTTCGGGTATCCCTTCGTGCTCTTTGGGCTCTTTATGATATGCGTCGCCTCTTTTTACCAGGTAAGGACCTCCTTTATTCCTGGCAACTTTGGTCGCATAAGGTTCTGCGTTATCTGTGCTTTCTGTTTATGATCGGTGTTTTCTTTTCAAACCTGATGCTTGCTGCACAGGGACAGATATATATCCTACTCTTTATTTTCCAGTGTGGCTTCTATTCAGTTGCTTTGTTCTCGCAAAAACTTGAGAAAATTGGCTTGGGCAATCGATTGTTTTATTGGGCGTATTACTTTGTGCTGATCAACTGGGCTGCAGGACATGCTTTTCTGAAATTTGTCCAAGGAGAAAAAATGGTGCTTTGGTCGCCAAGAAAAGGATAGAAGCTGGGGTTTCGGTGATTGCGCAATTAAGCTTCTCCATACGGGGAAAAATCCATGGGTTGGAGTAGTTGTGATCACTGACGAAAACGCTACGGTCTGCACCGGCATTGCCTTGGCGATAACCTGGGCCCTGCATAGAATTTTTCGGGTGCAGTAAGGTCTTGTCACGTACCTTC
>JBFJXW010000071.1:0-16412 GCA_041622895.1 Desulfobulbus sp.
CCCGGCCCGATTTCCAGATTAATATCACGAAGTGCCGGCTGAGCGGCAGAAGGATATGTGAAGCTGAGATTGCGACAGCGGTAGGTGGTGACCGTCTCCGGCAAGGTAAGGGACGGCCGGGTATTGACCACGGGACGCTCCTGCAGCAGACGATGAATCCTGCGCAGGCTGGTTATTCCCCGTTGCGCCAGGTTGGCCACCCAGCCAACGGCCATCATCGGCCAAATCAACATATACAGGTAGCTGACAAAGGCGACAAAGGAACCGATAGAGATCCTGCCGTTGATGACCAACGCCCCACCGTAATAGAGAAGCAGCAGCATTCCGACACTGCCCACCAGGGTGGCCACAGGAGAGAGGAGCCCCTGAATTACGGCAACCTTGAGGTTACTCTGTACATACGCTTTCCCCAGGGACTGGAAGTGTTTTTCCTGAAAACGTTCCAGGGTATAGCCTTTGATCAACCTGATCGATACCAGGGTGGCGCGGGCAAATTCGGTCAGCAGGGAGAACTGTTCCTGCACTAGATTGAACCGGTGATGGAGACGGCCGGACAGGATACGGGTGCAGGCAATCAAGATTGGCATGGGCAGCAGAGCAATTAACGTCAGCTTGACGTTGATTGCCAACATAAAAGCGAGGGCCGCCGATGACATGACCAAGGCATCCGCCGCAGCTACCAGGCCCATGCCGCAGGCCATTTGGATAGTACTGAGGTCGTTGCTGGCATGCGCCATCAGATCACCAATGGTCCACCGTTCAAAAAAAGGCTGATCCATGCCGAGGACATGATTAAACATCCGATCACGCAATTTTTTTTCCAATATTCGAGAAAAACCGATAATCAGGTAGCGCCAGGTGAAACGAAGAACCACCACGCCTGCCGCCACCAGGCAAACAGCCACGCTCAGTTTGAGCAGATGTGGAGAGGTTGCGGTTCCGGTTGAGAGTCCGTCCACCGCCGATTTGACGAAGCGGGGTATGATAAGCTGGAGTAAATCGACCCCCACCAAGGCCAGGAATCCCAAAACAAGCCGCAGCCAGTGATCGCGGAAAATGGGTGAAACCACACGCAGCAGGGTTCCGGTGTCAGCATGGGGAGAGGATTGGATCATGGCAACGAGGGCAACAGCTCTTCATAGGCGGTGGTAAGCCGGATGAACTGCTCGGTATCACCCCCCTTGTCCGGATGGAGTTCTTGCGCCTTCTGACGATATAACCGGCCGAGATCCTTTTTGTTCAAAGAGGCTAACTGTTCACCATTCAAACCGAAAATTGCCATTGCCTGCTGGCGGGATACCCGGCCGGGTTCGGCATAGGTACTACGATGGAACCTGCGCGAACGCGAAGATCGGGCAAACCGGGCCCAGGCCGCCGGTTGTTCCGGGGTATTATCAAAATACATAATCAGGTACCGAACCAGATAGTACGGCAAGCAGCTTTCGCGAGGAAATCCCTGCCAGAACGTCGCGTCAACCGCCAAGCGGCAGACCTCTTCTACAAACAGACGATCGAGACGATCGCGGTTTAAGGCCTGGGGAATTGAACGGGCGTAACTTTCCTTAAAAAATCGCTGCAAATCAAAGATGGCAAACAGATAATTCTGGTACTCCCGGGGCTGCAGCGTCTGCTCCTGCTGGATGATCAACTGTTCGATTTCATCGCGGGATTTATCGAGCAGGACAGTGTAGAGCACTGCTGTCTTTTTCTCGTTTCCGCTCGATGTCCTTCCCAGACGGAGAAAATGGAGCCGTCTTCGATCCATGGCATGGGTCTCGGTCATCGCCCGAACGCGCAAATGCTGCTTCACTGGTCGCCAATTGCGGTATTTATGCCGGTCGCGGAATGGCTGCAGTCTGTTTTTGATATACGGGTCAACAAAAGGAAAAAACAGATCCTCCAGTTCACGATAAGAGGCGGAGACACCCTGTTCCCGGAGCCGCCGGAGAAATTCTTCGTCAATATGGAAGGAGGATTCATTGCTGTAGACGATGAATCGATCAGGATTCGGGCCGAGATCCGCCAGATCGCGGGAGCGCATAATGTCACCGCTCCGATAGGATTCTCGAAGAATATAGTGATACGGCTGCTGGGGTCCGACTTCTTTTCGGGCAAGATACATGAGAATAACCGGTTAACGAAAATGCAGTACAATAACGATGAGCATACCGGTCTCGCAGAGCAAACCGTACCAGCCGGCAATTCAGAGGAAACGGCTGATTATGTCCTCAATCGCATCGATGGAAAAGGGTTTGGAAAGAGCAGCAACAAAATTATATTCGGCATAACGCTGCATCACTTCGCTACTGCCATCACCGCTGATGGCAACCATAGTTGCCTGCGAATCGAGTGCTGCGATTCTGCGAGCAGCCTCCATTCCGCCCATACCGCTGTTCACCCGCAGATCAAGCAGGACCAGGTCAAACGCATTACCGGCCTCAAGCTGTTTCCGGTACAGGGTCACCGCTTCCTCGCCGGTGGTGGACAAGGTCACCTTGCAGCCGTAATGCTCAAACATTTTTTTATTGATGAGCCGCATTATTTCCTCGTCGTCCATGACCAGTACCCGGCGTCCACGTCCCTTTTCTGTAAACGAGAGCGGGGTGAAGACAGTCCCCCCTTGCAGTGGAAAATAGAGATATACGGTGCAGCCGCCTGCAGGAGGCCTATCAATCCAAACAAGACCGCCGTGTTTTTTGACAATGGAATGGACGATGGTCAATCCAAGCCCCATCCCTTTTTGCGCACCTTTCTGCTTAGTCGAAAAATAGGGGTCAAAGACATGGTCGAGAATGGATGGATCAACGCCTGGGCCGGAATCATGAAAGGCGACTCGCACAAAATCGCCGGCCGGTACCGGTCGGCCGATTCTGGAAGCCTCTGCCGCACCGTCGATTCGGTCGATGTTCACTTCGATGCGGCCTGTATCCCCTATGGCATCTACCGCGTTTTTGGTGAGATTGACAAAGACCTGACGGACAAGAGCAGGGTCCAGGGTAATGGAAAGATCCTCCTCGCCGGTGCCGAGATGGGCGCTGATGCCCGTATTGGCAAGATCGCGCTGCAAGACCTCAGCGATCAAACTAGGAAGCCGGACCTGTGATTTCTGTGGCAGGTAATTATCGGAAAAGGTGGTGAACTGTCGGATCAGCTGCACGGTTAGCTCAAGCGCTCTGGCAGATTCGCTCAAAAGATGGGTGACGTTTTCGTCTCGACTGACATACCGCGCCATCTCAATATTGCCGCTGATAATGGTCAGCAAATTGTTAAAATCATGGGCAATACCGCTAGCCATCAACGACATGGCATCCAGTTTTTTAATGCGTTGCAATTCCTTTTCCAACTGGCGTTGCCGTTGCTCCAGCATCTTACGACGAGTGACGTCCTGGAGGATACCAATGATAAAGAAGTTATCGTCTTCAGCAACCGGCACCAGGTTACAGGTGATCTGGCGTTCTCCCAAGTGAATTGAATCATCGTAACCAAAAACCAGGGGAGTAAAGCTTTGAGCGGCAGCAACCTGTTGCAACCATTCGCACACCTGCGCACCATTCGGTTGCGGCAGTATCTGGTCCAAAGCTTGCCCCAGCACCTGTGCTTCTGGCTGGTCTAACAAAGCAACAGCTGCGCTGTTGGCCATGACAATCCTGCCTGCATGGTTGAGCTCCACAACCCCCTCGGTCATTCGTGCCAGAATAACATCCCGATGCTTCTTGCTGATCAGCAGCTCGCGGGTAACCTCTCGAGGATACAGCCCTTCCACTCCCTCGATGGTGGTTCCGCCCCGCTGGTTAGTACGAAATTTTTCCAGGGCGGCTTTGATGTACGTTTTCATGGCGACCATCGGGCCCTTGGCGATGCAGACATCAGCGCCGAGCCGCAGCGTGGTGGCATTATCCTCCAGAGCAATACCAGAGAGGACGACAAGAAAAATATCCTTGAGTTCCGGAGTGTTGCGAATAATATAGCTGAGTTTTTCTCCGTCGATCTTGGGCATGATCAGATCGGTAATCACGATATCGGGACGTTGACGGGCAATGCAGTCTAAGGCTTCAAGGCCGTCTTCGGCTATTTGGACATCGCAACCTTCAGCCTCAAGGAAATACCCTAGGATTCTTCGTATAACCGGACTGTTGTCAACAACGAGAGCCTGTATCTTAACCATTGGCAAGCAGCTCCTTGACGGTTGCGGCCAGTTGACGAACATCAAAAGGCTTGCTGAACACCCGGTCCGCTCCCAGTTCCTGTGCCGCCGGTAAATAAGCATCCGGACCGATACGGCCACCGCCGGAAATGGCGATAATCTTCAACTCGGGATATTCTCTTCGCAATGAAGTTATCGTCTCCAGTCCTTCCTGCTCGGGCATAATGAGATCGGTAATCACCAGATCCGCTCGCTGCTTGCGCTGTTTGAGCATTCCCTCGCGGCCGTCTCCAGCTTCGATAACCTCATACCCAGCCCACTCCATCACTTGACGAAGAAGGATCCGCATCTGCTCGTCATCGTCAATGACTAAAATTCTCATTCTTCTCCCTTGTCCTGATCGGGTAGAATTTCTCGGATAGCCATAGCCAGCAGTCGCATATCCACCGGTTTGGCCAGAAAGCGGCTCACCCCAGCCTGTCGCGCCTCTTCCGCGGTTACGGCCTCACTATAGCCCGAGCAGAGGATGATAGGCAGCTTCGGCCTCAAAAGATTAATCTCCACTGCCAGCTGCAAACCGGTCATTCTCGGCATGGTATGATCGGTGATCACTAGATCGATGTGTTCCTGATTGCTGGTGAAATAGTTCAGGGCCTGTTCGGGGCTGGTTGCCGGCAGCACCCGATACCCAAGGTACGATAACATTCTGGTGCGCATGTTTACAATGTCTTCTTCGTCATCTACAAAGAGGATGGTCTCGGTACCGCGCGGCATGGAGGTCATCTGGTCTTCCTCTTCGCCACTGGGGTCCTGCAGGCGCGGAAAGAAAACGGTGAAGACCGTTCCTTTACCGGGTTCTGATTTGACATCGACAATACCGGAGTGAGAAACAATAATCCCATGAAGTACGGCCAGCCCCATGCCTGAGCCTTCACCGACTTCCCTGGTGGTGAAAAAGGGATCGAAGATGCGCTCAATCATCTCCGGAGGCATACCCTTTCCGGTATCTTTGACCGTAAGAACAACATAGCGCCCGGGTTCCAGATCGTGATAACGAAGCTGTTCCGCCTTTCCGGTCTGGATCTCTCGCAACGATATCTCAATAACACCGACGCCATTCTCAATGGCCTGAGCCGCATTGGAGCAGAGATTCATCACCACCTGTTGAATCTGGGCGGGGTCGGCATAAATCATACCAATATCATCGGCCACCGAAACCTTGAGTTCAATGGTTGCCGGCAATGAGGCGCGTAACAGGCGGCAAGATTCCTTGACCACCGGACCGATCACAAGATTTCTGCTTTGATTGGTGGACTGCCGGCTGAAGGCAAGAATTTGTGTGACCAGATCCTTGGCCCTGTTGCCGGCCCGTTTAATAGCCTGAACATGTTCGCTGATATCTTCAAAGGTGATCGGCGGTCCGATGGGGGCCTCTCCCCGGCTCTCTTTTGTCGGTAACCGGTACAGCAGCAGATCGGCATTACCGATGATAGCCCCGAGAATATTGTTAAAATCATGGGCGATTCCACCGGCCAAGGTGGCAATTGCCTCCAGCTTGTAGGCATGCACCAATCGTTTTTCCAGGTTTCGCTGATGACTGATATCCTTAGCGGAATAAACAAAACCGACAATTTCACCATTATCGATCAGTGGTGAGCAGGAAACGGAAAAAGTGCGCCCGAGATAGCGATGCGTAATCTCTTGCTGATACGGTTTATTTTCGTGACGCACCGTCTGAAGGGGACAGATCCGGCAGGCTGTGTCAGACCCGGCAAACAACTGGTGGCAGCTTTTACCCTCGATGGCAGCGTTGTTGACCGAAAGCAGTTGGAAAGCAGCACGGTTGCCTTTAATGATTTTGAGCTCGTTGTCGAGTATCAGGACGGGATCCATAATCGCGTCAAAAGTGTAGCGCCATTCATCGAGTGAACGCTGCAAGGCGGAACTGGAAACCTGCTGCGGAAAAGAAGCCGCTGTAATATCGGCGCTCCGGCACTTATCGGCGGATACAAACGATGCATCCGCCGCCGATCGACTACTGTCGGTGGACGCAGAAATCTCAGGTGAAGTGGCTTGCTTAGAGCGGAGTTGCGGCCGGATCCTGATAAAGTAGAAAATGGCTGTAAGTACCACATAACAAGCCAGAAGGAAAACGAGTACCCATGCCATAAGTTATATACCCTTTTCGCTAAGGAGGGGAAAACGTTGCTTAAAAATCCTGTCTCGGAAAAAAGTGATCGTCCGGCGACGACGCTCGACAATTCGTACCTGTTCAGGGATAAGATCCGAGATGTCATCACGCATAATAGACATCTTGTATTCTATATTAGCTGCGAACCTGTTGTCCAAATACCACGCATAAATAAGTCCAAAAAACAATCCTGGCGGGGTAAACCCCTCGGCGGGGTTGACGACTCGGGTGTACAGCCACTCTTCATGCTGCGATCGATGCATGCGTGCCAGCTGCAGATAGGTATCTATGTCCTCAGGTTCCAAAAAACTGACCAATTGCTCTTTTCGCTGAACCTGCAGTCGGAAAACCCTGCCGCAAAGGTCAGCGCCAGCATAGAGGTCGGTCATCCGTTTCTCCTGGGCATAATTGCCGAGCAATGATTGTCCCAGGGCAACGAGAAAAACCATCTCGAACCGATTGAGGTTCTCGGCCTGATCCTGGCGGATCTTGATTCGCTGATCGTGCGGATCGTAGAAAGAAAAAATGTTATCCCATTCCTGACAACGCTTCCAGGATTCCTGCTCTACCAGGGTGATACCGCGGATGAACTGCAGGTGTTCCAAGGGAATATCGGGATGAAGCCAGATAATTTCCACCATCCGGTCAAGCAACCATTTCCGCTCCATTTCGGTCATTTTGACAACGGCAAGAGACCCGTTCGAAATCAATTCGGTACTCAGATAATTGAGCTGCGAACGAATCTTTTCATAACGCTGGCAAGGCGCCAGTTTTTGCGGATACTCGGTGAAAGAGGTAAAATCGGGATAGGGAAGTTTTTCCTTACGACCGGGTTGATCCAGAAACCCAGCCTGCTGCAAGGCCCATAGCCCTTTGATTGCGCGGGCAAGAGAGTCGGGATCATGTTGGATAACGCCCCGCTGCTGCAACTGCTCCTCGGAAAAGATTTTCGCCTCCACCAAAGCAAACCCCAGCGACCGCACCCGGTTCCGATCGATAAAGATGGGCTCCTTGCCCTCCAAGGCGTAGCGTTGCAGCACGGAACCGGGAATATCGTTCATATCCAACGACACTACATGGGAAAAAAGGTCGTAGACACCGCCGGGAATATTGCAGTGATACGCTCGAATTAAATCGGAGACGTAAAACTTCCGCCCCGGTGCATCGCGGGCTGCATCGGTCTCCCCCTTTTGTACCCAGATGTTGGCAATCAGTACTTTGAGAGCGGACTGGTTTCGCCGAATGGCCTCGGACAGTCCGGGCACCTGCAAAATAGGGATGATTGATGTGTATAGACTGCCCGGAGCAAAAAGGATGATATCGGCTTGCTGTACCAGTTGCACCACCTCGGGATGGAGGAAGGGGCTACGGCTGAATTCCACCAATACGCGATCGACGGGGTAGCCGCGCTGAGCTTTGCCCGATTTGTATTCGCTGGTAACAAGAACGCCGTTGGCATACAGCATTTGCAGATGGGAAAGCGTCGTTGTGCACGGAAGCACCGAGTTCTGCCGCACTCCTAGAGCTGCGGAGAGTTCTGCCAATCCCCGGATTGTGGCAGTGCGGACAATCTGGTGGGCGGCCAGTAACTGCGTCGTGGTCAACGATGGATCCAACTGTCGATAAATGGCGCAGGCCAGCAGCAAGTTTCCCAGACACTGGGGCCGGTGCAGGGTTGAGCTCAGGCGCTGATCGGTGTAGAGCAGAGAGGTCAGGCTCTTGAGATATTGATGCAAGGGTCCCGGCAGATCGACGAGCTTGGCATTGGTGTCCCGCAGCAATTGCGCTGCTGAAACCGGGCAGGAAATGAAACGATAGTTAAAAATTGCATGCAATGCCGCGGCACAACGCTCGGCTGCCGCGGCCTCAATACTATAGCCCCTGATCAAATTCTCCCGGCGGATTGAGGAAATCAACACATGCCGCAGATCACCAAGAGCAACCAGCGGCAGGTCTTTCCGCAATTCGCCGGTTGAGCCACCGTCATCCGTCACGCACACCACCGAATTGACCTGCGGAAAAACCTGTTTCAACCCGGTGAAGGGTTTGCCACCCCAGCCTATCCGCCGAGAATCGCCGCCGATGATATTGGAAAGTCCGGTACCGCCGCCAAACACCACCACCTTGGCGGCATTCGAATCAAAAGACTCTAGCCGCTGTTTAAGCTCTTGAAAAAGTGAGGATATGGTCGGAGAGAAGGCACCAGGAGCACGGTCCAGAATAATGGAGGTGATTTTTTCTGCCAGGCTGTTCTCCGGGAGTACATCAAGGACGGAAAAACCCTGTGAGGTCAGAAACCGCAACTGCTTTTTCAGATGCTGGTGCCCGCCCATGTTTATTCAAAAAATAGGAATACGGTTGTGGTGTTTGACTGCAAACCATTCATGCCGCAACCTTGGCCAAAAGTTGCTCCACTCGAATCAAATCCTGGGGTGTGTCGACTTCTACCGAATCATAATCGGTAAGCACCACCCGGATGGTATAGCCGAATTCCAGGGCTCGCAGCTGTTCGAGCTTTTCAAAACGCTCCCATTGTCCCTCAGGAAGGCCGACAAAGGTAACCAGAAACCCTTTGCGATAGGCATAAAACCCAAGATGTTTATAATACGTGGGCTGTTCGGTACCCTGCCGATCCCGTTGAAAGGGAATGGGAGAACGCGAGAAATACAATGCATTACCGTGGCAGTCGAACACGGTTTTAACATGGTTGGGATCGGTAATCTCTTCCGGACGGATAATCTTATAGATCAGGGTTGACATGGGCAGAGCTGGATCCTCGATCAGCGGGCGAGCCACCTGCTCAATGATCTCCTCTGGAAACAGAGGTTGATCGCCCTGAATGTTCACCACCACATCCTGATCGGAAATGCCGATCAACTGGGCCGCCTCGGCCAGCCTGTCGGTACCGGTGGCATGATTGCTGCGGGTCATGACATAGGAACCGCCAAATCCTTCCACAGCCTGGGCGATGCGCTCATCGTCGGTGGCCACCACAACCCGGGACAGAAGCGCTACTTTTTGCGCCCTTTCGACCACGTGCTGGATCATGGGTTTGCCCTGGATCAGGGCAAGGGGTTTACCTTCAAAACGATTGGAATGATAGCGCGCCGGAATAATCGCGACTATTTGCGGTTCGGTTGTACTCATCGGCAATCCTGACGGGGTTTAGGGTGGACAACATTGCTTTGCTTTTCTTCATAGACCCATGATACAGTGCGGTCATTCAAAAGGCAATGAACAAACAAATCCATAAAGTTACAAGCGAATACCTATATCCATGCTCCCCTTCAATCCAGCGCTCGCTCTGCTCGCTGATCCTCGATGCCCGAACGAACAGGCAAAGCACTTGGCCACAGCTCTTGGCATTCCGCTGGTCAATGAACCGTGCGGTCGGCTTTTGCTGCGGCTTACACGAGAACGATTGGAACTGTGCAAACCCGGTGACCCCGAATTGCCCGGCTCGCTCTGGGTTGACTTTGAACGTCCCGCTGCCCGGCTGCGCTTTCTCCACCCGGGTCGCGAACTCTTGGTGCAGGCGACAAAGGTTCGCCATACCGCTATGCCGCTGATCATTGACGCCACCGCGGGGCTCGGGCGTGACGGCTTTCTCCTGGCCGCCGCCGGCTGCCGAGTACGAATGTTTGAACGCAACCCTGTTGTTGCGGCCCTGCTCCTTGACGGGTTGCAGCGCGCCAGCCGCTCACCCGGTATCGCTGCGATTACACAACGAATCCAACTAATTGCAGGCAATGTTCTTGACTATCTGTCCTCTCTTGATGAGCATCCCGATGTCATTTATCTGGATCCGATGTTTCCACAGCGTTCCAAATCGGCCAAGGTGAAGCAGGATCTGCGGCTGCTGCAACTGCTTGACGACAATAGCGAGGCTCCGGAACAACTGTTGCAGGCTGCCTTGGCGGTCCGGCCGAAAAAGGTGGTCGTCAAACGTCCGCTCAAGGGGCCGTTGTTGCCGGGACCGCGCCCCTCCTATATGCTCAAGGGGAAAGCAGTACGTTTTGATGTTTATGTGGGAGGAATCAAGGAACAAACAGCGGACTGATTCGGACTGCCGCAAGAAAGGGCAGTCCGAAATATTGCATGGTGTACAGACGCGAGGAAACGGGATTACAGTTGCGCTGCTTTTTTCAGCGCATTGGCCATTTTGGTTTTCTGCTCTTCCGGCAGCAGGATCGGCACAGGGTAGGTCAGAGTCCGCTCTATGATCGCCGCTGAACCCGGTAGGGCCTGTGGATCATAGATGACCCGCCGTTTGCCATGAGCACTGAACGGCCACCCCCCCTGACAGAGTGTTTTGCCGGCAAGCAGATGCTCCCATCCCGGATAATAATGCCAGCTGTTCTCACTCCAGCGGACCGCACCGACGCCTTCAGCACGCAGTGCCTGATTGACAGCGGTGGTCCGCTCTTTATCAGGCAGCATGAAGGTGAGAAAGGTCGCGGAATCGCCATCAGGATCAAGGATCTCCCGAAAACTGACACCGGGCAGCACACTTGCCGCCTCCTTGAGAAAACGCTTATTTTCCTTCTGGGCTGCAACAATACTGTCCAGTTTGGCCAACTGGGCAAGCCCGATAGCACCCTGTATCTCCATCATCCGGTAATTGAAACCGACAAACGAACGTCCTTCACCGCCGCGACCACCAGGGTTGGGAATATGATCATGGCCGTGATCGTGGTATTCAGACATACGTCGCCATAACTGCTCGTCGCTGGTAATACACATGCCGCCCTCACCCGTAGTCATGGTTTTGACGGCATCAAAAGAGAAGGTACCGCAAGCACCGAAACTACCGAGATGGCGACCGCGCAACCGCCCTCCCGCAGCCTGGGCAGTGTCCTCGATCACCGGTATGTTGTGGCGATCGGCAATCGCCATTATCTCTTCTATCCGTGCCTGGGCCCCTAGCATGTGGACCGGAATAATCGCCCTGGTCTTAGGAGTAATCTTTTTTTCTAGATCCGCCGGATCCATATTCAGAGTCAGATCAACCTCGGTGAATACCGGCAGGGCGCCGCAATCAAGGATCGCTTCCCAGGTGGCGACAAAGGTGAAGCCTTGGGTAATAACCTCATCTCCGGCGCCAATGCCGAGAGCCGTCAATGCAACCTTCAGGGCCGCGCTACCGGAAGTGACAGCCTGCGCGTGACCGGCATCCGTATAAGCGGCAAAGGCCTTTTCAAACTCCCGCACTTTGTAGACACCTTTGCGTTGCGTGTCAAATTCATAGCGAAAGAGCACACCGCTGTCCAGCACTTCAAGGACTTGCTTCTTTTCTTCTTCTCCAAAAATTTCAAAACCAGGCACTATACCACCTCATCAGTAACGTATCTTTGCAGCGTATCAGACCTGCAGCTCAAATATTGTAGCTCAAGACGTTCAGTCCGCCGCCCGGGGAATAACATAGCCGTTGTCAATCAATCGCACCTTATCGTCGATCTTAATTGCCAAAGCCAATACTGTGCGCTCGTCGATAACCGCAACAGGCTCAAGAGTTTCACAATCAATCAGGCTGATATAATCAACTGCCGTGCCGGGAAAAGACAAAACATGGGTCTCCAGAATTACGGCCAATTCGGCGGCCGATGTCGCCCCGGCACGGACTTTGTCACGGGCCAATTGCAGAGCCGTCGAAAGACTGAGCGCCGCCGCCCGGTTGGCCGGATTTAAATGGATATTTCGTGAACTCATGGCAAGCCCATCTGCCTCGCGAACAATGGGATGCCCTACAATTTTCACCGGAATATTCAAATCCCTGACCATCCGGCGAATAATCGCCAACTGTTGAAAATCTTTTTCTCCGAACACAGCCACATCGGGCTGAATCACATTGAATAATTTACTGACCACCGTGGTCACTCCGGCGAAATGCACCGGCCGAGTACGCCCGCACAGGTGAATTGACAGGTTCTTTACCTTGACCTCCGTCTGAAATCCCGGAGGATACATCAGTTCTGAGGTCGGGGCGAAAACCGCTGCCACCTTCTCCTGCCGGATAAGATTCATATCTCTTTCAAAATCGCGGGGATAACGGTCCAAATCCTCGTTAGGTCCGAATTGGGTAGGATTGACAAACAGACTCACCACCACGCGATCACAATGTTGCGCCGCCATTCGCATCAAGCTGAGATGACCATTATGGAAGTATCCCATGGTCGGTACCAAACCAATAGTCTTACCAGAAAGCGCCTGTGTTTTGGCCCACGCATACATCTCACTGGGAGTATTAAAAATTTCCATTATTTTTCCAATTGGTTAATTCGGGATTGAACCATTTCTCGCACCGGATCATTCTGTAACTGCTGTGCCTGAATGTCTGCCGATTCCAGATACTTGCCGTACATGGCCAACGCTTCCGCCTTTTTTCCCAACTGCTCGTTCACCCGGCCCAAAGCCCGATAGGCTTCGCTGGCATATCCTTCCTGGGTCGCCAGTTCAGTATACAAAGCCAAGGCTTTGTCAAACTGTTTGGCATTCTCATACAGAACGGCGAGCTTGCCTACTACCAGCGGCCTGAGCAAAGACTTTGCCGACAGATCAGATTTAACAGCTTCCAGGCGAGTGATTGCCTGTGGGCCCTGTCCCTCTTTTTCCTCAAGGAAGGCCAATTCAAGCCTGGCCCATAACCCCGACGGTGTTGCGTTGTAGTCTTGCACCACCTTCTCCAGCAGCTGCCTGTTGTCTATCTTGGCCATCAGGGCTACGTTCAACGCAGAGGCCGCTTTACCCGATCGGTAATCACGATACGAGAAATATACCGAAACAGCGGCGATGATGACCAGGCAGGCCGCAACCGCCAACCAGATGGCCCGTTGATTGCGCCGAATAAAAGCAATCATAGTGGGAGGTAAATTAAACTGCTCAAGCAACCCTTGCGTCTGACTCATGGTTTGCAATTTAATGTTCTCTCGATCAAAAGCACTCTGTTCCGCCATGGTAACAGGTTCTCCTTTGCACATACGGGTTATAGGGGCAAGGCCGGATGCTGACAAATACCATTGCGCTTCCCCTGGTAAAACTGTAAATGAAGGTTTCAGCCAAGCGTTTCCCGGCCATCAATGTATCATGCACAATCAGCCGGAAGCCAGAAAACATCTCAAAAACGTTCCCCTGCGCCAGAATAGACGATTATACCCCGGCAGAAAAAAAAAGCATTAGACAATCCATGTTCGCTATGCAAAAAGCCAGCACCTGTTACGGCAAGTCGGCCGCAATTTTCCGTTAAACCCGAATCGCACCGATTAGTGTCCATGGATGACCGCCGAATCCTAACCGTCTCCGAACTCAACAGTTCCATCCGCAGCCTGCTGGAAAATCGCTTCCCTTTCATCAGCGTAGCTGGTGAGATCTCTAATCTGCACAGACCCTATTCCGGCCATTTTTACTTCACCCTCAAGGATGAAAGCGCACAGATCAAAGCAGTGCTTTTCAAGATGCAGCAACGGTATCTCGCTGAGGTACCTAAGGATGGCAAGCATGTTGTCTGCCGGGGACGGATATCAGTATACGAACCAAGGGGTGACTACCAGCTGATTGTCGATACTATCGACTTTCATGGCGCAGGTGCCCTGCAGCAGGCCTTTGAACTATTAAAAAGGACCCTTGCGGCTGAAGGGCTGTTCGACGAACATCTGAAACGCAGCTTGCCGCGCCTGCCCCGGCACATCACGTTGGTCACCTCACCCCGGGGAGCGGCGGTGCATGACTTTATCCGAGTCGCCACTCGCCGCTATCCGTCGATTCAACTTGCCATATATCCCGTTGCAGTCCAAGGCGAACAGGCCGCAACCGAGATGATTCAGGCGCTTGACGACATCAATGCCGGGCTTGCCACCGATATCATCGTTCTTTGCCGTGGCGGCGGCTCCATGGAGGATCTCTGGGCCTATAACGACGAGCAACTGGCCAGAGCGATTCGAAAATCAACACTACCGGTAGTCAGTGCCGTGGGGCACGAAATTGATTTCACCATCGCCGACTTTGCCGCTGATCTACGGGCGCCGACTCCCAGCGGTGCCGCGGAATTACTGGTACCCGAGCATGCGACCCTGCAAAGGAATGTGGACCTTTGCAGAACCCGACTCCGGCGGATCATGCAGCAACGGATTGAGCAATACCGGCAACGCCTGCTTCTAGCCAGACAGCAGTTGGAGACCATGCCGCATCCGCTGGACAAACTCCTCCTTCGGGTAGATCAGATGAGTCTGAGCCTTGAACTCTCGATTAAAACCCTTTTAGCCGGGAAACGCCAGAGCCTGGATGGAACGGCCTCACGTCTGCAACAATACAATCCAGCCCATCGACTGGCCTTGAACAGCCAGAGGCTGAACGGTCTGCACCGCAGACTACGGCACGCTGTCAACCAGTTAGTGCAGACGAGGCAGGAACAATTTGGCCGGGCCACGGGAGTGCTTCATGCGGTCAGCCCGCTGGCAACCTTGGCCAGGGGATATGCTATCGTTCGTAAAACCGGAGCAAGAAAAAAGATCGTGACATCTGAATCGCAAGTTGCCATTGGCGAGACAGTGGAAGTGGTTCTGCACCATGGTGAACTCCAGTGCAGAGTTGAGGCAACAGAAAAAGAGAACAGCGAAGGCACTGCTCAATCCAAGACGGCGTCGAGTTCCTGATCGATGGTAGCGATGGCTTGGGCTAGTTGCTGGGGATTTTTCTTGGCAGTCTTACGCAACAGCCCGCCCCAGTCCTGAAGCATAGAGGTGTCCACCTTGCGAACATCGTTCGCACGGCACCACTCCATACCGATTTTCTTTCCCAGATTTGCCAGGGCAATCTCCTGATTTTCCCGATACCCGGCCGGTGTTTTCGCTAAAATTTCCGCAGAAATTTTCTGCCAGCCATCAACCAGCAGGTTTCCTTCCTGGAACACTTTAAACCAGGACACCTCCTCCTCGTTCAGGTGTTCCGGTATGACATACTGATAATTGGCCGTCCTGTTCATCGGGGCGGCCTGGGCTTCATTTGCATGCAAGGGCATGCTGTAACTCTGCATCAGCACAAGCATTGCCACGCCCAAATATAGGAATCTCACAGGCTTCTCCATGGGAAACTTAGATTTGAGATAAATTAACAATCCCTAAAATTAACACGTTCTATCGACGACGTCAATAAATGGCCTCAGCAGTACATTTTTTCGCCTTGAACAGAAGCTTAATTGCACGACACAGATTACACGTGCCAGACCTTTCGTTCGATCAATTGGCGCGACTGACACCGGCTTCGGAGAAAGTAGCAATTTCAGTGAGCACGGCAACGGCGGCATCAACCAGATGCATGGCCAGAGCCGCACCAGTCCCTTCACCTAGACGAAGATTGAGATCAAACAAAGGCCTACGTTGCAGTTTAGCTAAAAGCGCGCCATGGCCCGGCTCAACGCTCTGATGGGAACAGATGAGGTAATCCCGGACAAAGGGTTCCAAGTTACAAGCAATCATTGCCCCGGCTGCAGAGATGAAACCATCCACCACCACCGGTTTTCTGTTGGCAGCCGCCCCAATGATCAAACCGGCAATGGCGCCAATCTCAAAACCGCCTACCTTGGCCAGGACATCTAGCCCGTCTTTCGCATTGGGACGATTGCGGGCAAGGGACTTTTCGATTACCGCAATTTTATTGCGCAAACGATCGTCATCGATGCCGGTTCCTCTCCCGGTCAATTCCTCCACCTTCTTTCCGGTGAACACTGCGGCGATAGCCGTGCTCGGTGTCGTATTACCAATTCCCATTTCGCCGGCACCAAACACATCAACGTCGCCTGCCAGTGCATTTGCAACCTCGACGCCAGCCTCTACCGACATAACAGCATGCGTTCGGGTCATGGCCGGCCCATAGACCATGTTGGCCGTCCCACGGCCAATTTTTTTAGAGAGAATCGCCCCCTTCTTCACCAGTTCGGCGAATTCATCCTTTGCGCCGACATCAACCACACAGACTTCGGCTCCAGCCCGTCGAGCCAAGGCATTGATACCGGCTCCGCCGCAGACAAAATTATGGACCATCTGGGTGGTAACCTCAGCTGGATACTGTGACACCCCCTCAGCC
>JBFJXW010000072.1:0-16306 GCA_041622895.1 Desulfobulbus sp.
CCCTTCACGAAGAACACATTGGTTTTGGTACCTTCTAAAATGAGCCCTTCTTGATCGACTAACAAATATTCATACACACTATCAAGCTGCAGTTGCTTTCGTATCGCCTGCATCGCATTGGTCAGTTGTTTTATTTCCGGGTTTTCTCTTTCAAAAGATTTCATTTTTACCGGAACGCCTTTTTTGTAGGTATCCTCAGGTAAATAGGTCGATTCTATATAATAAAGCGCACAGAGCAACGCTTCATCCTCGACACTCACAGCAATCTTCACATTTTGATTTTTAATGCCATCCACTTGAAAAAGTCTGGCTAAATCTGATTGCACTGTATGAGTCGCAATACAGTGTTTAATATTCGCCCTTTTCAGCGAATTATTTAACCGTTGCACATGGTCTTCGAGAAACATCAGTGCGCGGTCTTTCACGCGAATGACTTCATAAAAGGCTCGTATGTCTTCGGTATATGCTTCTTCCTCAACAACAGCGCCATTCAGTATAATAGAGCGGAGAGACATAGGATCCCCTTTTGTATTCCTCTACATCCTATACGACAAGCAACGGACCGGAACAAATCAGGTCAACGTTTTTCCTGTATTCTTTGTTGAACAACAGTAAGCACGGATTTGAATAAATTAAAAAAATTTTGCGGACAAAAAAAGGTAAAAAGGGGCCGGCAGCAGCGTATAACCGCAACACCGCTTCCAATACTTATTGAGTCTGCCTCCGGGCCTGGTATAGTCTGTCCCAGTAATAAAAGCCCCGTATCTGGATGTGCACCGCCACGCTCCGTTCGCCAACGCTTCATCCCCTATTGAAATAAAAATCGCCATGTCCTTTGCATCACTCGGCCTTTCCGAGCCACTTCTTCGTGCTCTTGATGTGTTGGGGTTTGCCACGCCTACGCCTGTACAGCTTCAGGCGATCCCCGCCATTCGCACCGGCAGAGATGTCATGGCCGCAGCCCAGACGGGAACGGGTAAAACGGCCGCTTTCGCCCTGCCGCTGCTGCAGCGTCTTGCCGGCGGCCCCCGGGTCAGGCCCAACCACATTCGCGCCCTGGTGCTGGCACCAACCCGCGAGTTGGCAATGCAGATTGCCGATGCCATGACCGCCTACGGCAACCATCTGCCGCTCAGGACGGGTGTGGTTTACGGCGGAGTGAAAATCAATCCGCAAATGATGCGGCTGCGCAGCGGGGCCGATATCCTGGTTGCGACACCGGGGCGCTTGTTGGACCTTGTTCAGCAGAACGCAGTGAAGTTCGTGCAGGTGGAGACGCTGGTGCTCGATGAAGCGGACCGGATGCTCGATCTGGGGTTTATGGACGATATCGGCACGATCCTTGGCCTCCTGCCCAAAAGACGACAAAACCTGCTCTTTTCTGCGACGTTTCCGGATATCATCCGCACATTCGCTGAAAAGTTGCTGCAGAGGCCAATACAGATAGGCGTTGACCCGCCGAACTCCGCAGCCAAGAGCGTACAACAGTGGCTCTATGAGGTGGACAAAAGCAGAAAACCGGATCTGCTCTGTCATTTACTCCGCCATAACGATTGGCAGCAGGTGCTGGTCTTCACCCGCACCCGTATCGGTGCCGACCGACTGGTGCAGCAACTGGCCACCAAAGGTATCTCGGCTCTGGCCATTCATGGCGATAAAAGCCAGGCTGCCCGCGCCCGCGCTCTGACTGATTTCAAGGCAAACGTAATCCGTGTCCTGGTTGCCACGGATATCGCCTCGCGCGGCATCGATATCAGGGAACTGTCTCACGTCATCAATGTTGATCTGCCGAAAGTCGCACAGGACTATATTCATCGTATCGGCCGTACCGGTCGGGCCGGCCTGGAAGGTGTGGCCATTTCTCTGGTCAGTGCCGACGAGGTCACCCTTCTTTCGGCTATCGAGACGCTTATCGGTCAGCTGCTGGTACGGGAAGTTGCGACCGGTTTTATTCCGCAACATAGGGTGCCGTTAACCCGCCTGATGAAGGCACGCCCGAAGAAACCCAAGAAGCCGAAGCGGGTGCAGGCACCAACTCAGGCCAAAGATCATCCATCTGCCGATAAGGGGAACAGTGCCCGCCGCACACCGCGGCAAGATAAAGATAAGGATGGGGAAAACGTGCAGCGGCCCGCCGGTGGCAGGAGGCAGCAGAGACGTGCAAAAAAATAGCGTGTACCGGTACGCCTTGAATCGCGGCAGAGAATGGTATGTACGTGGCCGCAGACCGTTCTTACATTGATACTGATTTTCCCCTGATTCGTACGGCAGGAGTTGTCCTGTTTCCCGAAGTCAACCTGCAACGGACATGGTGACTGGCGAAGACGCCGAACACGACGCATTCCGGACGCCAGCGGTGACAGAGCAGGAAAAGGGCTGAAGAGTGCACCGTGGCTCCCTGCGAGTGATTGCATTTACATGATCTTGCTGTATTAGTTGTACCTGAGGGATAAGCCCACGAGGGCCGTTGCCCACTGCATTTGGCGTAAATCACCAGTCAATCATTCTGGAAATTGTTTGCCGGCACGGTGCTCGGTATCCATGAAAACCTGAAACCATACTACTGCCTGTGACCCAGGCTGAGAGAACGAAGGATTGCTAACCATGCTGAAGTTTTTACCCGGCATTTTGCTGCTGCAAGCCATTACGGTGGCATTGGTACTGATTACACCTGTAAATTTTGCCAACTGGGACTGGCAGGGGTGGCTGCGGCTGGCCATTCCGCTACTGATCGTCGGCCTGCTGACGGCCTTCTGGTTTGGCGCCGTAGCGGCGCACCAGCGCAAGGATGTAATCAACCGCCTGCGGGAGGAACATGCAAAAGAGCGCGAAACCATACGCATAAATGCCGAACGCGCCAAGGCCAAGATCGTAAAGAAGGCGCATCAGGAAACCTTGCAGGCCGTGCAGCGCACCTCTACCCAGGCCAAAATCAAGGTAGGGCTGACCTTTGCGGGAGCGGCGGCGGTCGGTGGAATGCTCTTGCTGACCCAGTTCATGACCTTGGGTCTGTTGACGCTGTCCGCCGCGATCGGGGCTTTAGGCGGCTATACGTTGCGTATCCGCCAGGAAAAAGGCAAAAAAATACTGCCACTGATAACCGGTTCCTCCACGTCGTCTCCCCCGGTGGAAAAAAAGGATTGATGGGGACGGAGCTTCCGCACACAGGAGCACCGCCCTTCATTTGGACGCCCCACAGGGAGGCTTGGTGAGCCTGAGTTGTTCACCTCATTACAATTGTATCCATGAAGAACGAACAAATAATACAACTCAGGCTTTGAGTGGTCACGGATTTAGGTCAAGGTAAAAACGCCACCCTTTCCATTCTGTTATTTCTTTGCCCTCGCCGGCAACAAGAGGCTCAGCGATAAAGCCGGGAATCCACCTGCCATCTTCCAGCTGCAGCTTACCGATCCCGAGAGGGTGGGGAATCATGGAGGTGAAGTGGCCAAAGGCGCTCTTAGAAAGGGAGTAGACCTCTACCTCTATTGCGCCCCCCTGCTTTTCGTCCCGGATAAGTCCGGGTTTTGGCGGAGTGCTGTTGAGTGCATACATACGATATGATGGCGCTGTCGTCGTTTTCATCACAAATCGCGCACCAAGCTCTACAAGCTGGTGATGGAGCGGAAGCCCCTGCAGATGCGCTCCGCAGACCGCCAGGAGCACCTCGTCGGATGAATGAGATTGCGGGACAAACAGTGGCGGTGCGTCGTTACCGCATCCCATGGGTAAATGAACGGCTTGGTGGAGTCTCGCTCCCAGCGTTAACACCAACTCATCATGAAAGGCCGGTGCAACCAATGTGACACCAAATGGCACTGTTGCCGTCATGGCCGTTGGGACAGCCAGGCTGCAGTAGTCGAGGAGGTTCATATAGTTTGTGTAATAGCCAAGGTTTGAATTCAAGGCCACGGGGTTGGCATTGACTTCTTCAATGGTATAACACGTCCCGGCCGTTGGGGTGACCAGGACATCTATGCCCTCCATGCAGGCATCGGTTTTCGCCTTCAATGCCTGCAGGATATACATGGCCCTGAAGAGATCGACCGCAGAATACGAGGTGGCACTGCAGATGATCTCACGGGTAACCGGATACCCTGCATCCGGATGGGCTCGCAAAAATTCTCCGACAGCGGCGGACCGCTCCTCCACCCATGGACCATCATACAACAGTTGCGCAGCGGCCAGAAATGGTTGGAAATCGATCTCGATACGTCTCCCACCCAGAGCGGTCAGATCCTGCACCGCGCGAGTAAAACAGTGCTCAAACTCCTGATTGCCAAAAAACTGCAGATGTTCCTTGCAGGGCACACCAAAGGTGAAGGCATTGCTGTCGGTTGGAGTCCGGGCACGCACCTCTCTTTTTCTCGAAAAGGGCTCCTGTGCATCATACCGTGCCGCGACCCCCAGTATCCGTTCCGCATCACCAGCACATAACGCAAAAACCGAAACGCAATCCAAGGTGCGGCAGGCAGGAACAACCCCTCTGGTACTGAGCAGTCCCCTGGTTGGCTTAACCCCCAGGATGTTATTGAAGGCCGCCGGGATTCGACCGGAACCTGCGGTATCTGTGCCCAGGGAAAAGGTACACAGACCCTTTGCCACGGCCACGGCCGAGCCGCTGCTCGACCCTCCGGAGATGTATGCAGGAGCAAAACTGTTTGTGCAGGCTCCATAGGGGGAACGGGTACCGACCAGGCCGGTGGCAAATTGATCGAGGTTGGTTTTCCCTACAGGAACAGCGCCGGCAGCAATCAGCTGTTCCACCACAAACGCCGACTGCACTGGAACATACGCATATTCAGGACAGGCAGCCGTTGTTGGAACGCCGGCAAGATCAATATTATCCTTGATGGCAAAGGGGATGCCATACAGGGGCAAGTTCTCTGCCTGGCTCGTCTCCAGGCGTTGCAGATAGGGCTCAAGCTCCGCTTCTGTCAGCAGATGGATCCAGATTGCAGGATCCTCCTCCCTGCTGGCCGCCAGCAGGGTCGTGATCAATTGACGCGGAGTCGTCAGCCCCGTGCGATAACCGTTCTGTACCTGAGTGATCGTCAGATTCATAGGCTCATACCATTGTTGGCAACACACTTACCAGGTGTTGCCCTGAGGACACACGATCACCCTCGATACACAGCACCTGTTTGACAACGCCGCTGCAGGGCGCCTTCAAGCTGATTTCCATTTTCATGCATTCAACCACGGCAATGGTATCCCCCTCCTCGACCTCTTTTTCTGCCTCAGCATGCAATTTCCACAGGCTGCCGGCAACAGGGCTGACCACAGGATCGCAGCCTTCGAAAATCTCCACGTCCTCGCTGGTGGCCGTTACCGCCCGCTCTTCACTGTGAAAATTGAGTTGTCCGTTTTCTATCCATTCTTGCCGTTCGCGCTCAAAAGCCGTTTGCTGCTTCTCTTTAAAACAACGGATCGATTCCCTGTTCTCCTCCAAAAAGCGTTCGTACTGGCGGAGGTTGAAGGTCGTTTCTTCAATTTTCAGACCAGCAGCACCGTGAGGAAAATCCCGTCGCAGCTGCTTCAATTCCTCATGGCTGACCGGGTAAAATCGTATCTGGTCAAAAAAACGGAGCAGCCACGGTTTTCCCGGTTCAAATTCAGCCGTTGCATTATACCGGTTCCACATCTGCACTGTCCGCCCGACAAACTGATAGCCGCCGGGCCCCTCCATGCCGTAGACACAGAGGTAGGCGCCACCGATTCCCACGGCATTCTCCGGGGTCCAGGTTCTGGCCGGATTGTATTTGGTGGTGACCAGACGATGACGAGGATCGATCGGGGTCGCCACCGGCGCGCCCAGGTAGACATCCCCGAGCCCCATGACCAGATAACTGGCATTGAAAACGATCTCCTTGACCTCTTCGATACTTTGCAGGCCATTGATTCGTCGAATAAATTCGATATTCGATGGACACCAGGGCGCATCAGGACGAACCGATTGCATATATTTGTCGATGGCCTCATGGGTTGCGATATCATCCCAACTGAGCGGTAAGTGCACTATGCGAGCGGGAATGTCTTTATTTTCATAGCCGGCAATCTCCTGCTCAACCGATTCCAGGAGGGTGAGCAGTGCAGGGAGCGGCAGGATTCGATTATCATAATGGATCTGCAGGGAGCGGATACCCGGGGTAATGTCGATGATGCCGCTGATCTTGAGTGATTCCAGATGCAGCATCAGGGCATGCACATGAAACCTGAGCGCCAGATCTAAAACAAGTTCTCCGTACTCGATGAGCAAATACTTGTCGCCGGCTCTGCGATAGACGACCTGCTGATTGTGCCGCGCAATGGTGAGCTTTTTCACCACCGCTGGCTCCTGGTCTGCGGCTGAGAGGTCGACCGGTATGTGGTTTTCACTGCACAAGCTGCCTATAAACCGTTCCTGTGCCGTCTCCAACTGCTCTGCTGCCGCTTGGGTCAGACGTCTGAAGCGAACCCGGTTGCCGGGCCGCAGCTGTCCCATCTTCCACAACTCGGCCTGCACAATCGTAGCCGGACAGACAAAGCCTCCCAGGCTCGGTCCATCGGGTCCGAGAATGACCGGCATATCCCCTGTATAATCGACCGCGCCAATGGCATAGGCATTGTCATGTATATTGGAGGGATGAAGCCCGGCCTCACCCCCATCGGCGCGGGCCCATTCAGGTCCCGGACCGATCAACCGCACTCCGGTGCGCGAGGAGTTATAGTGCACTTCCCATTCAGTATCGAAAAACGTTTGGATATCCTTTTCGGTAAAGAAATCCGGTTCACCATGGGGGCCGTAGAGAACGCCGATTTCCCATACCGTGGGGAATTCGGGTCTGCTGTGCTCTTCCAGCGGCTGCGGACTGTGTGCAACAGAAGAGCCGATGCGCAGCACATCGCCCGCCCGGAGGCTTCGACCCGCATGGCCTCCGAATTGCCCCAGGGTGAAGGTTGAACGGCTGCCCATGTACAATGGAACATCAATGCCGCCGCGAACAGCGAGATAGGCCCGCTGGCCATTGCCGGTATGTCCTGTTTTCAGTACACTGCCGGCCTTGACCGAGACCGGCGCGTAGCACGCAACAGCGACCCCGTCCACCGTTGCCGCCATATCAGCACCGGTAAGGGCAATGACCGCCGGCGTGTTGAAGGTGAGCACCGGCCCTTTTACCGTTATTTCCAGAGTCGCGGCCTCCGGGCCGTTGCCGACGATCCGGTTTGCCAGGCGATGATTCAGACTGTCCATGGGGCCGGAAGGAGGTACGCCCACGGCCCAGTACCCGATGCGTCCGGGATAGTCCTGGATGGTTGTCTGCATACCAGCGATATCGACAGCAATGGTCGGCGCCGCATACACGACGGTATCAAGAATGCGGGTGGTGTAGATGCCGCTGGTAAAGTCAGGGAGCTGTGCAATCTGGCGCAGGAGCAGCAGATTTGTTTCCAACCCGTCAAGCGCTGCGCTGTCCAGGGCGCTCTGCAGGGCACGAACGGCCTCTTCGCGGCTTGAACCGTGAACGATGAGCTTTGCCAGGAGCGGATCATAATAGGTACTGATTTCCGTACCTCTCTTCACCCATGTTTCCACGCGGACATTTTCAGGGAAGACGACTTCTGTCAGGACGCCCGAACTGGGTTGGTATGTTTTGCCAGGATCTTCCGCATAAATCCTGACTTCAATGGCCGCTCCTTGCGGAGTCAGGACAAAGGTACTGAGTTCGGGTAATTCTCCGGCCGCCAGCAGGACCATCCAGCGGACAAGATCGACGCCGAATATCGCCTCGGTGACACAATGCTCCACCTGGAGCCGGGTATTGACCTCGAGAAAATAGAACTGTTCGCTCTCCGTGTCGTATACAAACTCAACCGTTCCGGCGGATTGATAGGACACGCCTTCCGCCAGACGCCGGGCAGCACGGTAGAGCTCATTGCGCAGCGTCTGGCTGATATTCGGGGCGGGCGTCTCTTCAATGACTTTCTGGTTTCGGCGCTGCACCGAGCAATCCCTGTCGCCAAGGATAAGCGCACCTCCTTTGCCATCGCCAAATATCTGCACCTCGATATGGCGGGCATGCTGGATATATTTTTCCACGAACAGGCTGGCATTATTAAAGTTATTTTCACCCTGCCGCTTGATTCGCTCATAGGCCTCCCGCACCTCTGCTTCCGAAAAACAGAGCGCCATGCCGATACCGCCACCTCCGGCACTGCTTTTCAGCATCACAGGGTAGCCAATGGCCTCGGCTTCATCGACCGCCTGCTGTTGCGAGGTGAGTAGAGAGGAGCCCGGCAACAGCGGCACCTCATACTGTTTAGCCAGCTCTCGAGCCTTGTGTTTCAAGCCAAAATCTATCATCTGGTCTGCGGTGGGGCCGATGAACGTTATTCCTTTTCGTGCACATTGGTCACAGAATTCAGCATTTTCACTGAGAAAACCATAGCCGGGATGAATTGCCTGGGCACCGCTTTCCTGGGCGATCCTGAGAATCTTTTCCCCGTCGAGATAACTTTCTGCCGCCGGTGCCGGACCCAGCGCATAGGCCTCATCGGCATCCAATACATGCTGCGCGTGAACGTCCGCGTCCGAGTACACGGCAACCGATGCTATACCCATCTCCCGCAAGGTACGGAGTATCCGGCAGGCAATTTCTCCTCTATTGGCAACAAGAACCTTGGTAAACATTGATTGAATCCTTCTTAATTGGTTGCCCAGATGGCTATTTCCACCGGGGTCGGGTTATAGGCATTGCAGGGGTTGTTGAGTTGCGGGCAATTGGAAATCAGAATGAGGACATCCATCTCAGCCCGCATTTCCACATACTTGAACGGCTCGGAAAGGCCATCTTCAAAATTTGACCCTCCTTCCGGGTTCACAGGAACATTCATGAAGAAATTAATATTGCAGACCTGATCCCTCTTATCCATGCCGTGACCCCAGTCCAAAAGGGTTTTGAGGAAAATATCCCGGCACGAATGCATGTATCGCTTGTCCAGGGCATAACGCACCGTGTTGCTTTCGCAGGAGCAGGCGCTGCCCAGGGTGTCATGGCGGCCACAGGTGTCCGCGACGACGGTCAGCAGCACATTGTTATCGTTGGAGCGAATTTCCGTTCCTGTGGAAATATAGACATTACCCTGTTCGCGCATGGTGTTGGCGGCGTGATACCGTTCTTCGGTTCGGTTGGCGTTGAAAAAAATCGTATCAACCGCCTGGTTGCCGTGCAGATCGGTAATACGGATAATCTCGCCTTGTTTCACGGGATACATCCAACCGTTGCCGGCCGGTATCGCAGTCCGGTACCGGGCATCTTCCGGGTTCAGGGAACTTTCCTTGAGTGTCAGTTTCATGATAACGCTTCCTCTTGGGCGGCAAATTAAAGGGAATACTGCGCGGTGTTGATAAAGCCGCGCTCGTTTTCTGGACAAAAGGTGCGGCAGGGATCATCAGGCATCGCCGGCGAACAGGGCAACACGCTCATCTGCACCGGTTTGGCCTGGTAGGTTGGTGCAGGGTTGAGCGGATGCATCCCGGTATCGAGCACCAGGAGTGTATCCATCTCCGCCCGAAGCTGGACAAAATCCCCTGGCTTGGAAAACGACTCGACAAAGGCCAGGCTGCCGTCATCATCCACACCAACTTTGCTGAAAAAATTCACCGTCTCGGTGAAATCTCTTCGCCCCATCCCATATTTTGCCAGTTCAACGAGCAGGGAGTCGTACCCGTTGCGATGAAAAGAGTTCCGGAAATCCTGGTAGGATTTTTCCCCGAAGCGCCGCTCAATCAGACCGGAATCGGATACGCCGCAGATCACATCGTGCCATCCGCAGGTATCTTCGGTAATCGACATGAGAATCCGGCCCATATCCGAGTAGATGCATCGGCCTTTGCACAACGAGGAGATGTGCTGGATTTTGAGGGTGTCGCCCATGTTGTACCGTTCGGTCACATTGGCCGCGTTATAGAAAAGAGCCGACACGTTCGCCCCGCCCTGCAGATCTGTCAATCGCACTGCGGTGCCTTTTTTTATCACATGCGACCAGTTCCACCCTCCGGCTATCTCGGTTTCAAACAAAATGTGTTCTGTTTCAGCTGTACTCATTTCAAACTCCTTTCTGACTATGTATGGGCGGCATAATGGTGGAGGTCAGGGCAACCTTGCAGCTCTCAACACCTTTGCACGCTCGGATTTCCTTAACAATTTTGTTCAGGGTGTCCACGGGCCCCTGCACCTGCAAGACTTCCAGAGAATGGCGATCTTCGAGCAGCACATTCAGCGAGGAAATCACCGAATCGATATATTCGCGCTGAATGCGAACGAGATCGGCCCGTAAGGAGGGGCGTGCTTCGTCATAAACCAGGGTAATGGTTCCTGCCATCACCTGACTGCCTGTCTGCCGATGGAAGTCAAGCAGGCTGTTCCGTACCATATGGGCAATTGCCTGACTGCGGTTGAAGAAGATGCCGTCTGCAACCAATTGATCCAGTTCCCTGGCCAGGCTATCGGGCAGGGACACGCTTATCCGCTGCACCTTGTCTGCTTTTGGTTTCTGCTTCATGTTCCGTCTGCTCCGTCAGCTCTGCTGCGTTGAGCGTGCAACAACCTTAAAAGATATCATCAGTGACTTGCGTTAATCGAATCATGGGCAAGGTGTCCTCCTCCTCGCTGTACGGATGGATAAGGTTTTCGATATGTCGCTTGGTCGCCAGAAATTCGGGGTTCAGATGCTGTTTAGGAGATCGGGGCTGCTCCACCGGCACCTCGATCATCTCCCGGACCGTACCGGGATTGGCATCCAGAACAAGGATGCGATCCGACAGATAGACCGCCTCGTCAAGATCATGGGTAATGAAAATGATGGTGATATCCACATTGCGCCAGATCTGCATCAGATAGGATTGCATCTTCGCTCTGGTCTGGGCATCAAGCGCACCGAAGGGCTCATCCATGAGCAGCACTCGGGGTTGATTGGCCAATGCGCGAGCAATGGCTACCCGCTGTTTCATGCCGCCTGACAACTGTGCAGGGTAATGATCGACAAATGCTTCAAGACCTACCATCTCTATCCACTGCAGGGCCTCTGCTTCGGCCAGATCTTTACCCTTTCCGGCAACCTCCAGACCAAACATCACATTTTTCTTGACTGTCAACCACGGGAAGAGCGTGTACCCCTGAAAGACCATCCCTCGCTCAGGCCCTGGTTTTTCCACAGCCGCTCCGTCCAGTAAAACCCGCCCGCTGGAAGCGCTATCCAGTCCTGAGAGAATCCGGATGAGTGTTGATTTTCCGCACCCCGACGGCCCGATTATCGACAGAAACTCCCGTCGGTAGGCTTTGAAGGAAACACCTTCCAGAGCGGTGATCTCTCCCTTTTCGCTGGGGAAAACCCTGGTGACGGCCTCCGCCTCCAGGATCACCTCCCGCTTTTTGAGCCGGGCAAAGCGGTCGGCAACGTTGGGTTTCTGATCTTTATAGCTCGGCAACTCTATCGTATTCATGTTGTTCGACTCTCTTTTGGACAAACGTAAAAGTCTGGTCCCAAGGTCCGGATATCAACTCCACAAAAAACTGAAAAAGATCATTTCGTTTTCCTCCGTTCCAGACAAACAGGTTGCGCCCGATCCACGCCAGGATCATATCGGTTCCCAGGCCGATAACCCCGATCATGAGAATGGCGGCATACACATTTTCATAGATAAGGTATTTTGCCTGCTGGGTAATAAACCAGGTTATCCCGGTACTCGTTCCAATGACCTCGGCTACGATGAGGTAGGTCCAGGCCCATCCGAGCAGGATACGCATATCAACAAACACATGGGGCGCGATTGCCGGAAGCACCACTTTCCTGAGCAAGACACCGCCTCGTGCTCCCAACGTTTGAGCCGCCTCAAGAAGCGATGGCGGCAACTGCCTGGTGGTATTGGCAATCACCAGCACCTGCTGAAAAAAGGTGCCGATGAAAATAATGGCGATTTTAGGGCCATCGTTAATACCGAGGATCGCCACCGCCAGCGCTCCGAAAACAGGTGCCGGCAAGTACCTGAAAAATTCAAAGAACGGTTCAAAGAGTTTTGAAAAAAAACTGAACACTCCGCAAAATATCCCCAGCGGAACGCCGATAAGCGACGAAAGCGCAAACCCATAGAAGACGACGCGGATGCTATGTGCCAGACTTTCATGGAGCCATGGATCACCGGGACGCCTGGGCTTAGTTTTAAACGCTGTATACACAGCGGTGAGCACTTTATGAGGCGGCGGCAGATAGACGGGGTTTGCACGGAAACCGGTAATGGGTTCTTCGCCGTTTTCCAGCAATCGCCGGTTTTCTTGTTCAATAATATCCCGTTTAACCATTTGCCCCTGTTCTACGTACAGACTGGCACCTGGATGTATTACCTGTATCATCGGATGCCAGATAAACGGCACATAGCTGACGACAGACCAGATTATGATCGGCAGGGAGAAAGAAAGCAGGATCAACAGGGCCCTCTTTCTGCCGGGAAGTTCTTTCTGAATGGTGAACCAGGACATGGAGTGACCTTTCCTTTATCTTGCCAATTTCTTGGTAAAAGAACTGTCTATGCTTCGCTTGACCTCAACAGGGGTGCTGTACACTTTGTTGTCTACAAAGAAAGCGTTCACCATATCACTGGATCCATACAGGCTTTCTATACCGGTCGAAGGCTTGAGGACCTCGAGTGCCTCAGGAAGGGAGAGGATTTTTGTTCCTTCGAGGAACGGTTCGTATTCCTTGGGAGTAAGCGCCACCCGTGCCGAAAGAATCTCCAACATCTCCTTACGATTGGCAGGGTTCTTCATATAGGCGACAACGTCGTACCAAGCCGCCGCGACTTTTTCCCATTCTTCCCGGTGTCCCATGAGCGAAGCGGGAGCAACAGCCAGGACATCATAAATGAGCCCGGGGGCGTCGGCGCTGGTGTACACCGCGGTGGAACCGTGTACCGATTTCAAGGCTTGCCCGGAATTGGGCTGCCAGGCGACAATCGCATCGACATCGCCAGAGGCGAGTACCTGTGCGGCCTGATGGGTCGGCATGTTCACCAGGGTTACGTCTTTATCTGTCAGGCCATTTTCTTTTAACGCGTTGATTAAAAGAAGATGACTGACAACCCCAAGCTCTACACCGATTTTTTTGCCCTTCAACTCTTTGACTGACTTGATGCCAGGGGCGGCGACGATTTTATCATTGCCGTTGCTGAAATCATTGACCAGGATCATAATATTCCTGGCTCCTGATGCGGCCAGGACCAGGGAGTCCCCATTGGCAACGCAAACGGCGTCAACTTTTCCTGCAGCAAATGCATCCATGGAGGCCGTATATTCAAACCACTTCAGCTCCACCTCAACGCCATTTTTTTTAAAAAATCCTTTGCGCTGAGCGATATCCCAGGCTATCCATCCGGGCCAGTCACTGTAGGCAATTTTCAGTGGTTCCGCCTGAACGTTACAGACCATCAGGATGAGACATAGTGCACCCATCAACAATTGGCATCGCAGTTTCATCATCTACCCTCTCTTGACTTGTTATTACGAAATTTGAAAAAGTTACTACCCTTAAAGCACAAAACATGCCTTTTGGATAAAAAAATTAAGTTTACCCATAAATTGAGGGAGTTAACGTGACACCTTGGTATTAGCTGGTTTATTATCGATAAAATAGAGGTTATTTTTTTACATTAATGTTCGTGGCACCATACTTGTTTAACGCAAATGGAAAAATATCGGGCGGAAGGCACAGCTGACACCGTGTTCTACAACATGGAGGATACACCAAGGTGATACCTGGACAGCGTGATAGCAACTATCAAGCTCCGATGAAAGTACCCCCGTTGCAACCGGGCGATGTGCTGGTGTATGTCATGGCGGTCGCCTGTGGCGTAGCCGTAGCCAATCTCTACTACGCGCAGCCCTTGCTGCACACCCTGGCACAGAACTTCGGCACCTCCAAAGGCACAGCCGGTCTCATTGTCACCATGACGCAGTTGGGCTACGTCTTCGGCCTCGTGCTTATTGTGCCGTTGGGTGATCTGCTCGAACGGCGGCAACTGATCACCCTCGTCTCTGCAGGAACCGCAGTGGCCCTGGCAGGAGCCGCCCTCTCGCCAGGAATTATCTCCTTTCTGCTTGCATGCCTGGCCATCGGTCTTACGGCTGTGGTAGCACAGGTACTGGTGCCCTTTGCCGCGGTCCTGGCCTCGAATGAGCAGCGCGGTGCCGTCGTGGGCCGGATCATGGCGGGCCTGCTACTGGGTATTCTCCTGGCTCGTACGGTTTCAGGATTCATTACCGACGTCTTGGGCTGGCGCGCGGTCTTCGGCCTGGCGGCTGTCATCATGATCGTTCAATCCGCCGTGTTGTGGAGGATGCTGCCACAGAGCCGAGGTGCGACGCGCCTGTCCTATCCGGCCCTGATTGGCTCGGTGTTGCTTTTGTTCCGTGAGGAACCGTTGCTCAGACGGCGCATCGTCTACGGATCTTTTGGTTTTGCAGCGTTCAGCGTATTCTGGACCGCACTCGCCTTTCTCCTCGCGCGGCCACCGTACGGCTATAGCGACTCAGTCATCGGCCTGTTTGGCCTGGTCGGTGCTGCCGGCGCCCTGAGCGCAAGTTTCGCTGGCCACATCCATGACCGTGGCGGCACACGGCTGAGCACCGGCATACTGCTTGCATTGGTCGTGCTCGCGTTCGCAATCATGGGTTTTTACGGTACGCACCTTGTTGCCATCATCATCGGCGTCGTGCTGCTCGATATTGGTCAGCATGGCACGCACATCCTGAACCAAAGCGTCATTTACACGCTGAACCACGAGGCGCGAAGCCGGATCACGACAGCGTACATGACCTGTTTTTTCTTCGGTGGCGTTATCGGTTCGGCGTCTTCAGGCTATGTGTTCGAGCTTGCTGGATGGCCAGGAGTCTCGTGGCTGGGAGGTATGTTTGGAGGCATCGCTTTTCTCTACTGGCTCACAGAACTGAGGATTCGCGACGTGTGAAGCTGAACGTGGTCCTTTGAAAGGGAACAAACATGGTCCCCACAGGCCGGTGTAATGCTGTTTCGTGTAGTGCACACGATGACTATGGATGTTCGTTTACGACTACGATCTGAGGAGAATTGCAGTCCGCTGAGGCATGTACCAAGGCACCCTTACGCCTCCCCCTGCTCACGTCCACTGGAGACAGAAAATTCTTTTTCCCCTGAAAAGATTGCTCTTTTTCATAGTTGTTCCACATTGTTGCTGTAGGAGTGAGGCGACTCACCACTACCACTCCATGAATTCCCACTGCTGCACACCATTGCGCGACCACCCGTCACAACGGACTGGACATACATGAAAAAAACAGAAACCCTCCACATACTGCTGTTGCTGTCGCTCCTCTCGGCTTTCCCTCCCCTGTCAACGGACATGTACCTGCCGGCGATACCGCTGCTCACCAAGGAATGGCATCAGCCTCTGGCAACAATCAATTTGACCCTTGTCGGATTTTTTATCGGTTACTGTATCGGCCTGCTCGTTTACGGCCCCTTGTCTGACAGGTTCGGACGCAGGCCGCCGCTACTGGTGGGGATAGGTGTCTATATCGTTGCCAGCCTGCTGTGTGCCGTCGCGGACAATGTCATCAGCTTGATTGTTTTCCGTGTACTTCAGGCAGCGGGGGCTGCGTCGGCTTCAGCTCTTGCCCTTGCCATCAGCAAGGATTTGTTCGACGGGAATGAGCGACAGAGGATACTTGCGTATATCGGGGTTATCATGGCCCTGGCACCGATGCTGGCACCCATTTTCGGGGGCTGGATGATGACATGGTTTTCGTGGCCGTGGATCTTTTTTGCCCAGGCGGCGATTGGCGCGGTGGCGTGGGCAGGGGTGTTCCGGATGAAGGAATCCCTGAAATCACCAGCAACCATCAGCGTCAGCCAGACAAGTCGGATGTATCTGCAGCTCCTGCAAAACCGGCGATATATCGGTTTCGTGCTGTTGTTTACCTGCATCGTCTTCCCGCATTTCGCCTTCATAGGGAGTGCAGCAGATATCTATATCAGCAGGTTCGGCATGTCGGAGCAGCTGTTCAGTTACTTTTTCGCCTTTAACGCACTGGCCATTATGGCGGGTGCCTTTGCTTGTACACGACTGCAGCGAAAGCTCGCGACACGACAACTCCTGACCATGAGTTTCGCCGGAATTTTAATCAGCGGCCTTGTCATGCTGAGCCACATATTTCCGGGACCATGGGGCCTCGCTCTCCCCATGGCCGTGGCCTCCTTTTCCTTTGGTCTCAGTCGCCCCCCCTGCAACCATACC
>JBFJXW010000073.1:0-16296 GCA_041622895.1 Desulfobulbus sp.
CAATTATCCAGCCTACATAAGCGCATTGAGATGTTGTGCGAACAACTGAAGGTGCAGGCACAATTCAAGGTGTTACAACGACTTGGCCGTAGCGACGGCAGCGAATGAGACCAGCCATATCGAATACAAGGAAGAGATACTCAAGGTGGAACATGCCATGTGACAAGAGCGATCATGGCATACCCTGAAAAAGGAGGCGTTGTGATGGAATGTCATCCAGATGAGAGGTGGCAGTTATCGCCTCAAGGAAAAACGTCGAGCGGGTGTCCTCGACCAGCAACTGAACGCGGTGCAAAGAGAAGATTGAAATAGCGGTGGGTCAATTTTCAGTTGCCGTTACCAATGGGCGACTGAAAAATCATAAATGGCCATCGCTGCTGATATTGAAGCAGTCACCCATGGCATAGCTATATACACGTATCGCTTGATACATACGGTTTGCGTTCCCCTTTCCTCCGATTCCACGGATCGTGCACTTTTTCCCATACTTGCTTGCAGCGACCGATAGTCACGACGGATAATCCTTTTTGAATCACGGAGGAGAAACACCTGTCATACCTAGTGGAAATAGCAGGTGGAAATGCCTTAGAAACACTGCCAGGACAACACTTCCTCTATGCTCTTGGTTTTTCGAACAGAGGGTGGCAACAGCGTCGAATTAACGTTGCCCCCTTGCCTCCTATTGTCGCCAATATTGGGTATTTTGATGGCAACAGGGCTAATTCCGATTGGCATCTCCCGTACGGGTAAAAAACCATTGGGTACAACCTGCTTGTGGCCCATTTCATCTTTGCGTGCCGCAAACTGCACGAGGTATTCATTGAGTTCAGCTTCAACAGCGTTTTTGCGATCAGTTGTTGAGCTCCGGTACGCAGTGACTCCGTTAGTGGCTCCCCGAAAATCTCCCCTGGATTTTTGAAGGCAATAATTTTACTCTTACTCGTGACCTATCCTTTATTGTTTGCATTGAGTTTTAGCGGCCTGCTTCCAGCAGTGTATGTCATTTATAGTTCAAGGCGCTATCAAACGCGCACCACTTTCGATCATAGCGCCTCTATATGAACAAACACCTTGGATTTATCGACAAGGTCACCAGGATACGATATCAGAAAAATACCCCTTACATCACCATGACTCCAGACCATTGAACGTACGGTCCGGCCATGGAGTATGCGGAGGATACCATGGCAGTTGTCGCTTTTCTCATTCAAACAACACAAACGCCGCTGCCCATTATCCTCATCCTTTTCGGGCTGTTTTTTCTGTTCCTCGCCATTGTCGGGAAATTTGGTGCCCGTATCGTCGTCAATCCCCGTATGCAGACATGTGCGGCATTACTTGGCGGGTTTCTCCTTGTGGGCGGCATAATATTGTACTTCATACCGTGGGGACCAAAGTCGCCACCGGAACCCGCACTATCAACGCCAACAGCGGAACAATCCCGACAAGCCTTACCGCAGCACGCCGACCCGCCTCATGCCGACGGCGATGGCATTATCGATTCAGTTCATTGAGAGGAAAAAAGCAGAGAAATATGATGCAGGGCAACGACAATGCTGCCTTGGACGAGTTACAGATCAAGACGTATCAGGAGGAAACTTGCCTTGAATAACAAAAAAGTACTTTTGATCGTGGCCTTCTTCATCGTGGTCGGCCTCATTGCCGGGTTGCTGAGTGTATCTTACTTTGCCAAGAAACAGCCCAACCGAGGGGTCGCCATGGAGGATCTGGTTGGACTCTATCAGCCGGAAATCAAACCCCTGGGAACCGTGGTCATCAAGACCTACCGTGAATTTCGTGGCAATACGGTCAAGTGGAGCGCTGCCTACTTCGGATGTCTCTTCGGCTCCGCCTTTTTCAGTGCCATGGCAGGATTACTGCTCAAACTTGAAGTGCTGGGGGCCCGGCCGAAATTGCGCAATGATCTCGCCGCATCGCTGGCAACGCTTGCAGCCCTCCTTGTTACCTTGTCGACAACAGGAGATTTTCAACGGAAGTGGCAAGCAAACAGGATAGCGGCAGCGGCAATGGAAAACCTTGCCTACGAGTTGATCCGACCACTGTCCGCGACCCATCTGGACGTGATACTGACCCGCATCCAGAAAATCAGTGACACGCGCCATCGTGCAATTGTCGGAGAAATTGAAGAAAGCGGCTCGGAAGAACCCCTGATGGTACCCGAACCAGCCAAATCAAACGATTCCGCTGCTACGCAAAAAACAACGGCTCCTTGAACTGTTGCGCACAAAACCATCATTGCCAGCAGATTGCAGATGTGGGTTCCCCGTCCCCTATTCTTTCATTTTACCGGTTCTGGCAGCAACCGGGCATCCATTGTCCTGGCAGGAAAAGGATAAGGTACCCGCAGAAGCATCAACTTGAAGAAAGAGATTGTGTGCCACGCGAGGTCGGTACACGGCACATCTGATAGATATATTTAGTACCCATTGCATCTATACTCTTTCTCTATTGTCGTATCCTCATGCGTATGCTCAATTTCTAGCGTATGAGTATAAGTCCATACCGGTTCTTCCTTCTCCCATCTTTCGTGATCAATCTGAGTGAACCGGGAACGTTTCAGACAATGAACCGAAATCACCTGGGACATACTTTAATTACTAAACAAGTGTTGCCGTTGCAGGAGGTCACTGGATATGGTTGATCTTTCAAAAAGAAAGTTGTTGTATCTTTCCGTAATCACGCCTCTCCTCTTTCACTTTCCAGCTATAGCTGCGCAACGTGCAACCCGCAAATCAAAAATCCGCTATCCCCGCACCGTAGCAGTCCTGCAGGATTCTTATAAAACGGAAATGACGGCCTACAAGCACTACCTCGGCTATACCTCAAAAGCTCTAGTCGACCAGTATCCCAATATCGCTTATCTGTTCCGCGCCTTTTCACATTCTGAAAAAATCCATGCAGAAAATTACAAACGAATATTGCGTTCCCTGGAGCAGAGAACAAAACCGCTTCACATTAGAATCAATGTGCGTGATACGAAATCAAACCTACGACAAGCTGCTCGAAATGAATTGAAACAAATTCAGAAAACGTACCCTGATTATATCAAAAGATTGGAAACTGAAGCCTATGAAGAGGCAATCATTAACTGCATGTACTCGTGGAAATCACATGAGCAGCACGAACAAACGGTGCAAAAAATCTGGAAATATTCAGGGATGTTTTTCGGATCGGTAAGCAAAAAGATAGAAGGGTTAAATCCAAATTACTATATCTGCAGGATCTGTGGATCGACCATAGACGAGGCTCCGCAATCGCCCTGCGTCATTTGCAACAGATCGCAATCGAATTACCAGCAGATTGAGCGCCCGACATAATCGCACATACGACAAAACTCAAGGAGGCAAAAGAAGACTACTATGGAAGCCCCGTTACAAGGCAAGACAGCCATCGTCACAGGTGCCTCGCGCGGCATAGGAAAAGCAATTGCCTTAAAGCTTGGGCATCTCGGCGCTGCTGTCGTAGTTACCTATGCCAACAACAAAAAACTCGCGGAAGACGTTGCCGCTGACATTATCTCCCGAGGAGGACAAGCCCTGCCGGTTCAGGCCAACATGAAAAATACTGATGAAATAGAGGCCTTATTTGACCGCACCATCGATCAATTTGGCCAACTGAATATCCTCATCAACAATGCGGGGATCGCCATATACAAAAAAATAGAAGCATTTACCGAGGAGGAATTTGACGATATTTTTGATACCAACGTCAAGGGCCTCTTTTTCGCCTGCCAGCAGGCGGCCCGAAAAATGGCGGATGGAGGAAAAATTATCAATATATCTTCGTCGGTCACTAAAGTTATGCTGCCCACCTACGGCGCTTATGCCGCTTCGAAAGGTGCTGTTGATCAAATAACCAAAGTGTTAGCAAAAGAACTCGGACAACGGCAAATTTCAGTCAACTCCATCTCACCCGGCCCTGTTGACACGGAACTGTTCAGAAAGGGAAAATCAGAAGAACAAATACAAGCTCTTGCAAACACGGCCGCATTGGGGCGCATTGGCACGCCTCAAGATATCGCTGATGCTGTAGGACTTTTTGTCAGCAAAGAGGCCGAATGGATAACAGGGCAGAACGTGTGCGTCAACGGCGGGTTCATCGCCTAACCGCCTGAAAGTGTGCGCAACCGGGTCCGCTCACCCGCTGTTGTTCGCACACTACTCAACAGAGCCTCTATTTTTGACCCGGCACAGCCAGCAACGGAACGAACGGAACGTCAATCGTGCTGAGAAAAAAGAGGCCTGCCCCACTCTTGTTATACATTGCCTTTTTTCGTGACAGTCATCTCGCACCTGTCACAATCAAAACCCAATGCATACGTACCTGTATTGTCGTCCAGGGTCAGCGGTTCTGCAAGGGGAGCGTTCTTGGTTTTCGACGTCGAGCACATTCCCAACTGGGCTTTTATGCAATATTTTGTCGTCATCAAAACGCAGTCCTTTACATTGCCTGCCCGCAGCCTGGTGCGGTCTATGTGCTGTACACCGTGATGCTGGTAAAACGCCTCTGCTCTTTTATTGGTGATGTTGTCAGAATAGTCCACCTCTGTGGCGATCCAGGGATAGTTGTTGGCAATACGTTGCTTGGTGGCGACGGTGTACGAGTTGAGCCGCATCTCCAGATGGCTGGCAAACGCCTTTCGCCGAAGATCATTGAAAACAGCGGCCGGGAAAAAAAGATCCGGGGATACCGATAGAACAACGTCACTCACCGAAAAAACCGTACCACCGCTTTTCTTCAGCTGTTTAACAGCCACCGGTTCAAGAGTACCCACTTTCTTTGCTTTTTCTTTTGCAACGATGAGCGTCGTTGTCGAGGCGATTCCATCCTCATCTGTAAGGTGCAGCTGCAACCCCTCTGCAAATTCCGCCAAGGTCATTTGAACAGCAATTTTTCGACAGTGTTCACTTTGCCCAAGGAGTTTATTGAAATGGGTGTCTGCATTGCGAAATATTTCGGTCCCTACGGCTAGAGATAGCTGCGCAGTACCATCTTTTGGGTATATCTTCTGTCCTTCAACACGATTCACTCTCACGCCAACAAGTTCACTGTTCTTTGTAAAAAAGCAGAGCCCATCACCATTTTGCACCGGTTCGTTCCCGGCAAGGGTAAAAAATCGTGCATCCATTGCAACGACGCGACCGAGTTTTTTACCAATTGATTTTGGGCTCCGAATCTCTCCCGCCGCATTTCTCGGTTTATTGAGAAAGTAGTCGGTTTTTCCCCGGCTGAACGATCTCGAAGGGTCCGGGATAAAGCCAAATTGACACCGCCCTGACGATGCATGCGCCAGATCATCTCTCGAATCGAGAATCGCATCTAGCTCCTTACGGTAGGTCGCAGTCACATTTTTCACATAGTTTGCATCTTTCAGCCGTCCTTCGATTTTTAACGAATCGATCCCTGCGTCAATAAGTGCCGCAAGATGATCCGACAGGTCCAAATCTTTCAGACTGAGCATAAACTTGTCTTTTTCCAGAATGCGTCCTGTCCTGTCCCGCAGATTGAAAGCATGACGGCAAAACTGGGCGCACTCGCCTCTGTTGGCACTCCGTCCAGCCATAACTTCACTGATGTAACACTGACCGCTATAGGCGACACAAAGTGCTCCGTGAACAAAAAACTCAAGCGGTACCGAGGTCGCGGCACGAATTTTTTTTATCTGGGCAAGGCTGAGTTCCCGTGCGAGAACGACTTGAGTAAACCCAACCTGCTCCAGGAACATGACCTTCTCTACCGTCCGGTTGTTCATCTGCGTTGAACTATGGAGGGGTATGGGCGGCAAGTCTGACTCCAACAGACCTACATCCTGAATAATAAGGGCATCAGCTCCCAGTCCATGCAGTTGATGACAGAGCGCCACCGCCTGGTCCAGCTCATCGTCTTCCAGGAGCGTATTGAGTGCCACATACACCTTCGCCCGAAACTGATGTGCATAAGCCACCAGTCTTTCGATATCAGCAAGGCTGTTGGCCGCTGCGGCTCTTGCGCCGAAACGAGGGCCGCCAATATATACGGCATCGGCTCCGTGGTTAATGGCGGCAATACCGCAGGTTGTATTTTGGGCAGGAGCCAGCAATTCTATTTTCCGTACACTCATGGTCGACCTATACTTCAAGATTCTTATCAAGCAGGATACTTGCGGAACAAATGGGGAAAGACATATCGATACGTGTCATGTGGTTGCAGCTACTATCGAAACCGTTGTTACTGTCAGCACAAACCGATGTCTTCAGGGAGGGGTTTCGTCAAGCCCCGTAGCGTTTGATGACAAACTGTAATCATCAATTCGGTATATAGCTGTTTCAAAATCAGGAACCTTTTTCCCGAACCAATGGTCCTTTCTCCAATCTTGTTTTCTGTGCAGCACATTCGTGCTCACGCTGCTGATACTCAAGAAAACCTCTCTTGGTGGATTGCCGCAATCGGCACGGTCCCAATCTTTAACCGCCAGGCAAGACAGGAAAATATTCTTGCCGCCAGACCATAATACCGCCGAGCAGCGTATTGGAGGCCCCATTCTGCTTGACCTCATTATGCCTCTTCCATTATTGCTATAGCTGAAAAGAGGGCCTCCTGTTTCTTCACTGCACCTCTGATGCCCTAAACATTCCGGAACATCCCTTTACAGTGCACGGTGATTTCGTGAAGCATCTCTGGAAAAAGATCCCCAAACTCCTGCCGGCTTGCATCCTGACAGGATTGATTGTGTTGAGCGGCTGCACCAACAATGACTGGCGTACCGCAACTCGTGAATCCGCGAAAATAGCGCCCGACCCTTCCAGTACGAAGGATGCGATTCTGCAGGTCTACGGTGCCGATGCCTGGGGCTGGCGTGGCTGGTTTGCAATTCACACCTGGATTGCCGCCAAACGAACCGGCGAGGCCTCCTACACGGTGTACGACGTGATCGGTTGGCGCGGGAAAAGAGGTCAGCCGGTCCTCAGGATTGCCGAGGATATCCCCGATCGCTACTGGTACGGAGAAAAACCATGGATTATCAAGGAGTACAGGGGAACAGGGGTCGATGCGCTGATTGCAGCAGTCGACCATGCCGCCCATGCATACCCATGGAAAAGGGCCTACAAGGCGTTTCCGGGTCCCAACAGTAACACCTTCACCGCCTGGGTCGCCAGAAAGGTGCCGGAATTGGAGTTGAAACTGCCCTTTTCAGCCATTGGCAGTGGCTTCCAGGAATAAGAGCGTCTGCTTGCCCGCCTGGCAAACCTTGTGATCGAAACCGATGAAATGCTATACAATGAGCATATTAGCAACCTATTTCCATGCTGTCAGGCAGTAAACCCACCACGGAGAACCTGATGATATTCACTACAAAGCAAACCAGTTCCAGTCTCTTGCCCCTGCTGTTTCTTGCTCTGCTTGTGAGCGGCTGTTCCAAAACATATTATTCGGCCATGGAAAAAGTCGGGGTACACAAGCGAGATATTCTTATCGACCGGGTTGAAAAGGCCAGAGATTCGCAAACAGAGGCACAGCAACAATTCAAATCCGCCTTGGAGCAATTCGGCGCCATCGTTGAATTAAAAAACACCAACCTGAAAAAAGCCTACACTGAGCTGGACCAGGAATATACCGACTGTGAAGAGGCTGCCCACGAGGTATCTGATCGAATAGACAAGGTCGAAAGTGTTTCCAAAGCGCTGTTCAACGAATGGGAAAAAGAGCTCAAACTGTATCAAAACAGAGAGTTGCGGGCGGCCAGCAAAAGACAGCTGCAACAAACCAAACTGCGGTACCGGGACATGCTTGCTTCCATGCAGAGTGCTGAAAAAAGTATGGATCCTGTACTGAAAACATTCCGGGACAATGTTCTGTTCCTCAAACATAATCTCAACGCCCAGGCCATTGGTTCGTTGCAGTCGGAATTTTCATCTCTGGAACGAGATATCGACGTTCTTATCCGGAAAATGAATACGGCTATTGAGCGATCCAACACCTTCATTGCTCAGATGAACGCATCGTAATGTGAAAAAAAATGTGAAGACGCCCGGACACGTCGGCACAAGAACATTTTACAAAAGAAATCTCTGTAGCAGCCTCACCACCCTTCGGGCAGGGAACAACAGGGGTCGGTCAGGGACGGCAGCAAAGCGTGCATGTCCCCAGGCCTCTTTTCTTCCTTGCTCCCCTCTTCTTGCCGCCCTTACCGTACCGATGCCGCCAAATTGAGCATCGAGGCGCTTGCCTGCAGCCCCCGCTGTTTCAAATCAGAATGATTGATAATGAAAGAAAGCCGACTCGCCTCGGTGACGAATTCAATACCGCCTCCGGCATCGACGAATCCGGTGATATCGCTGACCGTGACCACTGCTTGCTGACCAATATCGGAGCGCAGAAAGGGCAGCTTGTCTTTTTCGGATGAACTGACATAAAGCAGATGGCACTGTGAACTGTTCTTAAAGGAACGCAGATGGGTGGTCCTGACGTTACGACCATTAATTTTTTTCCCTTCAAGGCCACGCAATGCAGCACCAAAAGGGTTGGTTCCAACCACGCAGAGCTGCAATTCCTGCCGGTCCGGGGAAAACGCCTGCTCCGGCCACGTGATGAAGCGGGCAAAATTCACCAGGAAAGCCGCCTTGAGCTGATACTCCTTGATGGTTTCGTCAGCTTGAATGATTCCCGGGCCGAACAGGAAACAAAGCAGAAGAAACAATAAAATTTTCTTAAGAGTGCGATTCATCGAGGTCGGTACTGATTAAAAATGCCACGTGATTTTTCCGTACACACCTCGCTCAATTTCGGTACTTGGGGTGATGATTTCACCCACATACTGAAGCTGACTGCTGTTCAACAGATTCTGCCCGGCAAACATTACCTCAATATTTTTCTGGGGAGTCCAGATCACATTGGCATCGAAAACAAAATAGGAGGCCACCGGGATTTGCTCATCCAAATTTATTTTATTCTGTCCGCTGATCGCATCCACGTAGCGCAGCCAGCAGTTGAACTGCCAATTTTCAGCAAAATCGATCGCTGAACGGATCGAGGCCTGATGTTTGGGATAATTTTCTTCGGAAAGGCTGACATCGCCAAACAAGACCGTATTCAACGGATCCTGCCATTCAAGATCCAGTTCCTGCCAGGTATAGGTGAAAAACAAGGACCACCAGGAACGTGCCTGCCAGTTGACGGCGAGTTCCACACCACGTCCGTTTCCTTTCTTTGCATTGTTGAACAGCAGATCAAAACTGGTTGAATCTGTGGTTGGGTGGGTGGTCACAAGATCGTCATAATCATTGTAATAGACAGCCACATCAAAAGAGAGATTTTTCCTGGCCTGCCAACGGTAGCCGGCTTCATAGGCAATAAGAATCTCGGAATCCAAGCTGGGATTACCCAGCAATCGAGAGGTCTGCGTACCAGGACCAAAGGGAGGAGCAGGCAAAGGGATGACAGCAGCCATGAGCGTTCCGCTGTCCTCTGCCATTGAAGGCGTATGAACGGCTCGTGCCACAGCGGTCCACAGCGTATGATCGGCAGCGGGCTTCAGTAACAAGCGGGCACTGGGCTGCCATTCACTGCCGGTAAAATCATTATGTTCGTACTTGGTTCCCAGGGTCAACCACAACCGATCAGGGAGCAGTTTGATTTCGTCCTGAAGAAATGCACTATACACTGCATTGCTCTGGTTCGGAATTTGGGCCTGGAACGATCCATCGAATTCAGCATCAATATAACGATACCCGGTTCCCATGGTTACGCTGTTTCGCTCGCCGAGCCGCGTTTCATATTGCAGATCCAGATCCACGGTGGTGAAGGTTTGTTCTGCGTAGGATTCATCCCGGTTGACCCCGTCAATATATGCTTTAACCGTAAACAGGTCGCCGCCGGAGAGCCTGTGCTGCCAGTTGCCGTTGAGGTTACCACCGCTGGCAGAGTAGTCGCTGTAATCGCTCGTCGAGAACGGAAAATCCTCAAGCCACAAAGGATAAACAATCTGGTCGCCGTTATTTTTGTAGAGATCGCCCTGCAGGGTCCACTCATTTTTGGCACCGGCCATACCGTCCATGCGGAATCCGGTCTGGATATTACGCCAGTCGTCATTCGCGTCCTGGCCGCTGTCGGCGAGCACGTTGCTGCCACGATCGTTGGTGGTCACATAAAAGCGACCGAAGGCCGAACTACCGATCGTAATGCCGTGACGGGCTGCGGCAGACAGTTTTTCCTGATTGCCCACACCTGCCCGCACCATGGTCCCCAAGGTATCCTGCGCCTTTTTGGTGATGATATTAATCACCCCGTTAACCGCATTGGCCCCCCAAAGTGTTCCGCCGGGACCGCGTATGACCTCAATCCGGTCGACATCTTCAAGCAGCGTGTTCTGCATGTCCCAGTAGGTACCGCTGTAGGCCGGCGTGTAGACCGAACGGCCATCGATCATCACCAACAGTTTATTGGAGGTGTAGCCGCCGAAACCACGCGAGGAAATCGCCCATTTGCTCGAACTGATACGTGCAACCTGAAGCCCAGGAGCCATGGCCAATGCATCGGGAATGGTTGTTACTCCGGAACGACGAATATCCTCCTGAGTGATCACGAAGACAGCAGCGGCAGCATCAGCCAGAGCCTGAGGTTTTTTTGATACCGAGGTTATGGTCATCTGCATCAACTGGGCAAGATCCATATCGATGTATTTGTTTTCTACCTCAGAATGTGCCAGGGCAGACGACGCTGCATGCAGGACAAAAACGGTCTCTACAGCAGCAGCGAGCAGTATTTTCCGTATGGATTGGTTCTTGGGGAATGCGTTACTAATAATCATGCGAGTACAGATCTCCTTTGTCTCTATCATCTTTCGTCAGCACCTGTTCAGCATTTGTATTGCATCAAAAGGACTTGCCCATACCACGCTCCTTGCCGCAACGTGGCTGTCGAATCACGAATTCATGCTGAAACCACAGAGTGCTTTCAGTGATTATAGGCAGGGAAAAAACCAAACTTCAAATTAATAACGAATCGTTACATTTTTTATGCTCAGAAAAGATCGGCAAGATCCTTCCCTTTGCCCTTGGCCAAAAGGTGCATCGGAAATGACGCAGACGAAAACAGATAAATACTTGGCATAATATAAACAAAACAAATCATTTACACTTTTATTATCCAAGCGGTACCATGGTGCGAAGCGAGACGCACGCTGGAGCGTCATCCGTTAAAGAAGAGATTGTGGAACGTGCTGCTCACGGAGAAGAAGAGAGGATCCATGAAAACTCTTGCGCGGATTTCGAATTGATCAGGTACCGCCTTGCATAGACCCCTGTAGAAGGGCAGCCATTCGTGCCGCTCAAAGAAAGAAGTGGTGGTTCATAACCGTTGTATTGCAAGAGCGAATAAAGGAGGAACGTATGAAAAAAATATTGGAACAGAAAAATCGCTTCTGCCTCCCCTGGGCACAAACGATCTTGGGCAGCCATCTGAAAGGCAAAGTAAACTTCATGGCGCTGGATTGGTTGACACGGGTCAATTTTGAACCTGCGATGATGGGCATTTGTGTGAACAAAAACAATGCCTCGCACGAAGCCATTCGTGATACGGGTGTGTTCAGCATTAATCTTCCGACAGCTGAAATGGTCGAGATTACCGATTACACAGGGCTTGTATCCGGAAAAACTATTGAAAAATCGGATCTGTTTGAAGTTTTTTATGGCGACCTGCCCGCTGCCCCCATGATTACGGCCTGTCCTCTTACTATGGAATGCAAGGTTTCCCAGGCAGTAGACCTTCCGACAAACTCTTTCTTTATTGCTGAGATGGTCAATATTTATACGGAAGAAACCTGCTTGACGGATGGTCATCCCGATATGAAAAAAATCAATCCGTTTCTTTTAACCATGCCCGACAATTCATTCTGGTCACTCGGAGAATGTATTGGCAAAGCCTGGAACGAGGGCAAGAAATTACGGAAGGACAGGAAGTAAACAGCTCGTCCAGGTGGTGAGAAGGATGCTGCAAGATCGTCAAAACTCTACTGAAAACCGTACCATGTTAAACCGTCTCGACCAGATGTTCATGAAGATGTCCTCATTCCACATTACGGCAATCGCTTTACTGCTGGTGTCGGTGATTGCCGCGATTGATCTCGTTACAGGGTATGAGCTATCAATTTCTATTTTTTATCTCATCGCGGTAGCACTCGCCACCTGGTATGCAGGGTTTCGCCAAGGAATGCTTCTCAGCATTGTCAGTGCGATAACCTGGCTGGTTGCGGACATCACTGCTGGCCACCCCTATACGCAGGCCTTCATCCCGCTCTGGAATGCCGGTGTCCGATTTCTCTTTTTCATTGTGATAGCTCGGTTACTTGCCATCGTGAACTCCCAACTGAAAAAAGAGCAGCAGATGGCACGATTGGATGGCCTTACGGGTGTCATGAACGGTGTCGCATTCCGCGAATCGGCACAGGCTACTTTTCGTATCGCAGCCCGTTACCAACGTTCGACTGTCATCGGATACATTGATGTGGATAATTTCAAGCACGTTAACGATACGCTCGGGCACAACGAAGGAGATTACGTCCTGAAGACGATTGCTTCCGTTTTACAGACATCTATCCGCGAGACAGACACAGTCGGTCGCCTGGGTGGGGATGAATTTGCCATCCTCCTACCGGAAACCGGTTCTGCCGGAGCGAAAACTGTATTCGAAACGCTCCGGGAAAAACTGTTAGAAAAATCCAGCGAACACGGATGGCCGATTGGATTCAGTATAGGTGTGGCTGTTTTCCCCACGGCACCGTCAAGCTTGAGCGAGGCCATACAATATGCCGATACGTTGATGTACCGTGTCAAAAATGGCGGTAAAAACAGTATGCTCGTGGAAACCTGCGAGAAGGTGGAAAAAAGCGGTCATCAAGCAAATGCAATGCAGTTGCGAAACTCCTGAAAACAGTAGGTCGCGCTCGTGATGCGTAAAGGCTCAGCCCCTTTTCCTGTTCAACTCGGGTATCGGTGCAATCAACCGCTCCCCCTGGGTGCGCCATCAGGAACAGCTCACCTTGTGTGTGCGGTCATGAGCATCACGGTAAAACGTCTCGTATCACCGTTACGGTCCTCTTTGACGATTTCAGCAGCCGTCGCCTCTTGGACATCGATAAATCCTGCCTCATGGAACGCATTGCGCAGCTCATGCCGATCAAATCCGTGATGAAAAACACCGGTGTTGTCAGTATGAAACAAGCCGTTGTCCAGGTCGAGATCGGCAAGGCACAACATACCGCCGGGATTCAGCAGGCTGCTAAACATTGTCAGCAGCGGTTGGATCTCGCGAACATGATGCAAGGTCATGCTGCTGACGATAAGATCATACCTGCCGGGAATGGTGTCGCCCCTGTCCAGATCGCACAGCAGGGCCGTGGTATGGGCAAGCCCCAGTTCCACTTTCTTGGCGTTGAAGACCTCGAGCATGCCCGAAGAACTGTCCACGCCGGTAATGGAACGGACCAAGGGCTGCAATCGGAAGGTGAGCAACCCGGTGCCGCAGCCGAAATCAAGCACATCCATGTCGGAGGTAATGGCGACCCGCTCGATGATGGCATCAGCGACATCATTGGCCAGTTTGACCCGTGTCGGCCGGGAATCCCACGAAGCTGCCCCTGTATTGAAATCTCGCTTCTCACTGCTCATAACTTGCTAATTCCCCTGTAAAATAAGAAGGTTTCTGTTGTTTGTTCGCGCATCACCATGCAGACTTACGGTGGTCCCGCAGCGGACTGCCTTTGCTGCTTCTGCTTTCTCATCAGCCAAAGAAACAATGGTGCTCGTCCCGTTCCACCAGAGCAAGGAAGTCTTCAATCAGGCGGACCTCGGGGGTTGGTTCGTAGCGGTGCCACTTCAAGTCACTGCGCTGCCAGAATACCCGCCAGCATCTGCGCGATTTGACATAGGTTGCCTTGGCGATGGGAATTTCCTGCTTCTCGCTGGGATTGTTCCAGGTGGGTCGTATCTCAAACAGCACCACGCTCTGGTTTTCAATACGATATCCTTCATCGAGCTGCTCGCGGATATCCGGTGTCGGACGGTGTTTCTCGATAAAAGCGGCAACCATCTTTTCCGTTCGTTTCCATTCAAATTCGCTGAGACTCATGGTTGTACGATTAAGTAAAGGTTGAAGGTTGTGTTTAAGCAACAAGGTGGGGGATAAAAACCAGCAGTCCTATCAGCACGGCAGCGATGGCTGCCGCCAGCACGCCAAAGGCCGCCACATCCTTGGCCTTGCCGATGCGCTCCCGCTGATCCAGCGAAACCTCGTCGGCAAGCAATTCCACAGCCGTGTTCACGGCCTCCATGGACCAGACCAGACCCATAGCCAGAATGAGCACGGCCCATTCCAGCCGGGAGACACCCAGCACCAGGCCCCCGATCACCACCACCAGGGTGGCTGCGGCGTGAATCCATGCATTATGCTGGCTCAGCAACACCCGACTGCCGGCAAAGGCATAGCGGAAGCTTCGTATCCTTGCCTTGAAGGAAAAAGAACTCATGCGAAATGACGTGACGGGTTCATGGTTTTCTGAATCTTCAGGCTCCGTGCAAAAACGGATAATCGGTATAGCCCACCGGTCCCGGTGTGTAGAACGTATTGGGATTGGGTTGGTTGAGCGACGCCCCTGCTTGAATGCGTTCCGGCAGATCAGGATTGGCCAGAAAGGCGGTGCCGAAGGCTACGGCATCGATCTGGCCGGCGGCAATGGCATCCTCGGCCTCCTCGGCAGTGTAACCCATGTTGCTAATGAGCACCCCTTGGTAGCACGCGCGCACCGGGGTGACCACATCGCCCTGCTGCTGCCCGAGAAGGTCGCCGCGTATCAGGTGGAGATACGCCAGATCATAGTCGTTGAGCCGGGTCGCCAGCCAGGACGCCAAGCCCACGGGGTCGCTGTCGATCATGCTGTTGAAGCTGTTGAGCGGTGAAATCCGCAGACCAACCCGCTCGCTGCCCCAGACGCCACATACGACATCCATCACCTCCAGCAGTAACCGCGCCCGATTTTCCACGCTGCCGCCGTAGGGGCCGGTGCGCTTGTTGGAGCCGTCGCGAAGAAACTGATCAAGCAGGTAGCCGTTGGCACCATGGACCTCAATCCCGTCAAAGCCTGCCGCTTTGGCGTTTTCCGCCGCTATTTTGAATCCAGCGATAATGCCGGGCAATTCATCGTCGTGCAGTTCCCGGGGCACCACATAGGGCTGCTTGCCTTCCGGCGTGTTGACCGTATCGTCGGTAATGGCGATCGGACTGGGCGCCACGGGCTGGGCACCATTATTGAGCAAGGGATGGCAGGCCCGTCCGCCATGCCAGATCTGGAGAAAGATGCGGCCACCCGCGTTATGCACGGCATCGGTGGTCAAACGCCAGCCTTCGACCTGCGCCTGTGAATAGATGCCCGGTTCCATCCAGAAGGCCGAATTGCCTTCCATGGCCATGGTGGCCTCGGCGATGAGAAGGCCGCCGCTGGCGCGCTGGGCATAATACTCGGCCATCATCGCTGTGGGGATATGCTCATGTTCGGTGCGGCAGCGGGTCAACGGAGCCAAGATAATACGGTTCGGCAGGGTTAACGGCCCGACTTGGAGGGGCTGAAAAAGTCTTTTCATTGTTTGCGTCCTTTTTCTAGTACCGTTAGATTTTTCTCAATAAATCAGATCCCTAAACAAGTAAATCCTTTTCAGGACAATGCAACCAACTTCCCTAGGAATATAGAATCCTCTTTCCCGAACACAACGCCACCCACAATGAACCGCAATCCTTTTGACGAATGCCTGCACGCTGCCATCTGTCGGACAATCGCCTAGTGTGGAAAATCCGGCAGTGATTACAATGCTCCCCTGGTAACCACCATGCTTTTGCGACACAATCATACGCATTGTGTCGTAAAAACGATTTTTTCGACAAACCGGACAGCGTACAACAGCGCTGCAACCCGCTGTGCAGCCTGCTCCCTTCTCCTTTGGCAAACCGTTTGACACCCTCCCCCCGGTCTCGTATTACTACAAGCCATAGCCACCCGTAATGATGCGCCCGCAGCATCGTTTCTGCATAGCACTTGATCCGCCTGCCCCGCTCAACCGGATCATTGCTCGCAACCCGATATATCTGCATGACCGAGTGAGCTGCATATGAAGACACCCGCTTTCTTCGCTTTCCTTGGCACCATTTTTCGCGGACTCGAATCCGTCTTCACCGCCCTCTTTGGCCGCATCGACTGGCAGCCGCCTCCGTGGGCGCGATGGGTCGGTGCCAGGGGAAAGCATCTGCTGC
>JBFJXW010000074.1:0-16187 GCA_041622895.1 Desulfobulbus sp.
CAGGAGAGAACAGCATGAAAAAACAGTTGTTGGCAATCGCGTTGCTGTTAGTTGGAGTGCAGCCAGCAGCGGCTGAGGTGGTGTATTGCACTAATTGTTCGAACTGGTTCACCCAGGCCCTGGATCGGGTCACCAACCTCTCGCAACTTAGTACGTTGACCAACCAGTACACTGAAGCGATTCAACAGACAGCGAAGCAGATTCAGATGGTGCAGAACATGATCCAAAACACCGCCTCGCTACCGGGAACGTTGAAGAATCAACTTGCAGGGCAGCTTACCGACCTGGCTTCACTGACAAGCACGCTAAAAACGCAGCGTGGAGAACTTACTGCTCTGGCAGAGGTGTTCAACACCCTGTTTCCTGATCAATCGGTATTTGCCAATCTAGCCGGAGCTTCTCCGGCCGAGATCACTGCGGCAAATCAGGCCTACCGCGATCATTACAATGCCTGGTCAAGCGAGGTGGATAAGGCGTCTCAGGCGACGTTTCAGCTCTCCGGTGCGCAGCTTCAGGAACTTCAGGACGCGGGGGAGCTGGAAAACTATATCAGCAATCTGCTCGATACCCCAGACGGACAGATGAAGGCCCTGCAGGCGGGGAATCAGTTGGCGACGATTCAGGTTCAGGAGGTCAGAAAACTACGCGAGTTGATCGCGACAAACACACAATCGACCCTGGCCGGCCAGATGAAGGCGGAAAAAGAATCGCAGATGCAAACGGAGCGGTGGCAAAAAGCGACTAACACCGAAGGATATAACTTTTCGAAATATAGTGAATCCGTCCCGTAAATCAGGGCAGCGGTTTGCTGTAATTACTGAAATCGTGCCCTGAAGTATCAGTAGCTTTTTTCCAGGCCTTCGTTTTTTCGTCATCAGTCATTGGCGCTGCTTTTTTGGGCTGTTGGATGTTTTGCGTTTGAGTTATCGAGTTGTTGTTAGTCACTTTTTTTGAGGTTTCATTCCTATTGTCGCAACCTGAAAAAATGATTCCAAAAGAAACAAGTAAAATGACCAAAAAGGATTTCATGCTCATTTCGATGCCCCTGCTATCTGTGGGAATTGTTTTGTTGATAATCATGTTCAGCAGTGAATGCTGCTATGCCAGTACTGATAATGTTGTCTACAATATTTTGAATAAATTTTCCACAAAAGCATCAGCATATGGAAGCGCATTGCAAATATATGCTGAGAAGTTGTTTTACTGGTGTCTAGTTTTAGATGTTGCTCTTCTTGGTGTGAAAATATCCTTGAAAAGAGACGAAATTGCTTCGGCATTGAAGCAGTTTGTTTTCATGTTGCTGTTTGCTGGATTTATTTTTTCCGTGATCAAGAACTATAGCGTGTGGTCCATGAACCTGATCAATGGTCTGCGCACCTTGGCTACCGGATTAGGTAGTCCTGATATCACTTTGGATGCTTTCAGGATTGGGGCGAATATCGTCAAACAAATAATTGATATGACATCGGCCTGGTCCCCGGTCGACTCTTTTGGATATCTCATTTTGGGCTGTGTCATCATGGCCTGTTTCGCGTTGATGGCCGCTCAAGTTGTCCTCATTAAATGTGAGGCCTTTGTGGCAATGAATGCCGCAATTCTTTTACTGGGTTTTGGTGGATCAAGTCTTTTGAGGGAATACGCCATCGGCACCATGCGCTATGCCCTGTCTGTAGCCTTTAAATTGTTTGTGTTGCAGCTTGTCCTGGGCATCGGCCTTTCGTTTATCACTGAATTCGAGACCACGGATGCGCATGTTTATGATTTGCTGATTCTTATTGGCGCTTCTGTTGTCCTGCTTGCCCTGGTCAAAACGATTCCAGAGGTATGTGCCGGTATTATCAATGGGACTCACACCGGCAACGGCAGTGCGCTTCTCTCTACTGGAGCCATGGTCGCTGGAGCGAGCGCGGCAGTCGGTGCCACAATTGGTGGCGGCATGGTGGCTTCCAGCAGGGCAGCCAGTTCGACCAAGGCTGCTGTCGATATGGCCGGTTATGAAGGAAAAACCGGCTTGGGTAAATTTGGAACAGCCGCCAGCAATATCTGGAATGCCAATAGCGCTGCCAGGCGGGAGCGTAACGCCTGGGGCTCAATAGGCCAGCGAATGAATTCTCATCTCAAGGATGGTCGAGACACGACTAAACTACAGACAGAACTGTCCTCGAACATCCCTCCCACAGCAAAGCCACCACCCCCCTCTGCATCTGATCAAGCCGAATAGTTTTTTGGCAAACAATATCTCAACAGAAGTAACCCGCTGAATTTCAAGAGGGTTGCTCAACCAATAGGGAGCAACAGATGGTGTTTTGTCAAAAAACAAATCCATCACAGGGGCAGTCTGTCCAAACGAATCCATATCTGAATGCCCGTGAGGAATGGCTGGAGCGATATGGATCCTATATCAGCAGGGCATCACAATGGCGAACCGTAGCGTTTATCAGCCTGAGTTTGCTGGCCGTCTCTCTGATCGGCAATGTGATGCAAGCCAGGCAGGTCAAGATCATCCCCTATGTCGTGGAAATGGACAAACTGGGCAAGGTGAGCAATGTGGCTCGGCTTGAACAAACATTTTCCACGCCAAGGAACATGATCCAGTCGGAGATTGCGGATGCGATTGTCAACTGGCGCACCGTGACTGCGGACACCGAGTTGCAGAAGCAGATGATCAAACGGTTGTCTCGAGTCATTTCCGGCAGTGCTACTGGTGTCCTGAAACAATGGTTCGAGGAGAACAGCCCCTATGAGATCGCGAAGGCCGGAAAGTTGGTTCATGTCGAGATCAAGGGGTTGCCTTTGCCGGTGAGTGATAGCTCGTATCGCGTCGAATGGCTTGAAACGATCCGCAATCATTCAGGGGCACTCATTGAACAGCATAGTTACGAGGCCACGGCGACAATTCAACTGCGGCCGCCGCAAACGGAACTGGAGGTGATAGCCAATCCCGGTGGTGTCTATATCACAGCGCTTGCCGCCTCACGAATCATCAGCAACGAGGGGAGGTGATCAATGAAGAAACTTATATCCCGTATGTGTGTCCTGACTCTGTTGGGAGTAGCGACAGGCGGCAAGGCGATAGCTGACCAGAACGATTACCTCAATCAGGTCATGGTGCCGTTGACCGCCAAGGAACGAAAAGCGCTGCGGATCTCCTCGCAATGGTCAACCAAAAACGATGTTCAGCCGTATATGACGACCGGTGGCAAGCTTATGTACGTGCATGGCGCCTCCGTGCCAACGATCATCGCTGCACCGTTTCAGGTGTGTGATGTCGAATTGGAACGTGGTGAATTGGTCAACGAGATTGTGGTGGGAGATTCAGCCCGCTGGCTTGTCGAATCTGGAACAGCCGGAGCTACCACGCATCTGTTCATAAAACCCGCGGATGCGGGCCTGGAGACCAGTGCAGTAATCACCACGGACCGGCGAGTCTACCATTTGCGACTGATTTCCCAGCTTAGAGGGCACACGCCCTACGTTGGCTTCGCGTACTACGACGCCATGCGTCGAGATCTGCAGCACAAGCAGAGCCAGGTCGCCAAGGAAAAGGAGTGGGGTACGACGACCGGCGTGGATGGAAAGGTAGTCGAACTTGCTCGACTCAACTTTAACTATGAGGTGGAAGGCACTGTTCTTTGGAAACCTGAGCGGGTTTATGATGACGGGATGAAAACGTACATCAAATTGCCCAGGTCGACGAGATCCGGTGAGATACCGGCACTAGTGGTTCGCAAAGGAGGAAAGGATGTGCTGGTCAACTATCGTGTCCAGGATGAGACCATGATCGTTGACGGCCTCTTCAACACTATTGCTCTGGTGGTCGGGGTAGGAGGAGACCAGGAAAGCGTTGAAATCAGGAGGGGCAGATGAACACCAAGTCCATGCTGTTGACTGTTCTCCTTTGTTCACTGGTTATAAGTGGTTGTACCAGCCGTACCGGTATCGGTGGTTCTTTTGTGGGACAAATACCCACGGATGGAACTGATTCGATCGCACAAGATGCAGCAAAGCAACTGGTGGAACTGTATCCCCCTGGCCGCACCTCAGTCAAACTGCTCGCGCCTGAACAATCCGATTCTTTCAGACAGTCTTTTGAAAACAATCTGCGCAAGCAGGGCTTCATCCTCTCACCTCGTGGCGAGGTCGTTATCAGTTACGTACTCGATGCGCTACGGGGTGTGACCCCATCCGTTTGGTACCTGCAACTCAACATCGCTGACCAGTCCCGGACCCTAACCCTGGCTCGTTCTTATACAGCAGAGGGAAAACCTGTTGCGGGCTTTTCCTGTCTCAAAAGCGGAGGAGACAGCAATGAGTGATGGATCGCCAAACAGTCTTAAACCTCCAAAAGTGACCACCACAAAGATGGAAAAATGGCCGCTTTATGCCGTCTCGCTCGTCCTTCTCGGGCTCTTTGGCGTGCTCTTCTACAGCGTCAATTATGGATCGGTTTCTCGAAAGACATCGGAAAGCAAACCGGCTGTGGTGACACCGGAAAAGTCTCTGGTCTTTCTTGACGGGCATGGACTCTCTCTGCCTCCTGCTGTCAATACGCCTGCGGTGATCACGCCGCCAGAGAGTGAAACCACGAAAAGAAAAGAACCCTTGGTGGTGGTTCGAACTAATCCAGCCCAAGATAACGAGGAAGCTGTCAAGCTGGAACGAGAGAGAAAACAGGCCAAGGAACAGGCCTTCCGGGAAGCGTTGAAGTCACCCTTGATTGCCAAACGCATGGATACCGCGAGGGAGGAGCGAAAAGCAACCGTCACGCCCCCAAAAGGCGGGATTGGCCAGACTGCAATGGTTCAACAGACGGGTTTGTTACCGGAAGAAAGACTAGCAGCGGATTTCACTGCAGCTGATCGGGACAAAGAACAGTTTTTCAGTCGGGTCGGTCAGGATGAGTGGCGTTCACCCTATACCCGGGAACCCGGCAGGCCCTTTGAGATCAAGACCGGTACCGTCATTCCCGGCATCATGATCAGCGGCATCAACTCAGACTTACCGGGCAGCCTGATCGCGCAGGTCTCCCAGAATGTCTATGACACAGCCACCGGTCACCATCTTCTCATTCCACAGGGATCCAAGCTCTATGGGGTTTATGACGCACGCGTGGTGTACGGCCAGAGTCGGGTGCTTGTCGCATGGAACCGGCTCAATTTTCCCGACGGTTCTGCTGTCACTTTGGGGGCCATGCCGGGAACGGATATCTCCGGTTATGCCGGTTATGAAGACCAGGTCAACAACCACTATCTTCGGATCTTCGGATCTTCGTTCCTCATGAGCCTGATCACCGGCGGTACCAGCTACGCCATGGATAACGTTTCCAACTCCAGCGATGACAGTGACGGTACCTCGGTGCAGGATGCTATGGCCGCCGCCCTGGCCGCGCAAATGGGGCAGGCAACCATGAGTCTGCTGCAGAAAAACCTGAATATCAAACCGACATTGGAGATCAGGCCTGGCTACCAATTCAACGTCATTGTCACCAAGGACGTCGCCTTTCATGCACCGTACACCCGATTCAAGGGCGTTTTGAATAATTAGATTTTTCAATCAAGATCAAGGCATGCGATAAAATTTACCGCAGGCATATAGTGGATATTCCGAGGAGAAAATTTTGAGCATAACGCAGAGATTGGCAGAAAAAGCAATTATTCAAGATGCCCTCAATAATGGCTGAGCAACAGTATGGACATATCAACCGCACGGCAAAAAGACGCCTGTGGGGATGGTTGGTTGTGCTTGTGGTTATCAATTGGGGAATGGCGGTGCTGATGTGGACCTTGCACAGAATCGGCAACCTGGTTGGGCACCATCCCATGCTTGGAGAACCCTTTGTTGCCTTTGGCCGTCTTTGGTACCGGCCTTGGTTGGTGTTGACCTGGCCGAAAGCATTCATTTCCTCACCAGCGATTCAGCCATTGGCCGATCAATCCATGCTCCTTTTCGTGGGACCGTTGTTGCTTGGGGCCATGGTCTACCTCGCGATCAATCAGGCACCGAAAGGGCGGAAAGACCTGCATGGTACGGCACGATGGGCCAACGGTAAGGAAATCAAAGCCATGGGGTATTTGTCCGGTCGGGGCGTTTATATCGGCGGCTGGTTTGATTGCAAGACGAAAACACAGTTCTACCTTCGCCATAACGGTCCGGAACATCTGCTGTGCTTTGCCCCGACTCGCTCGGGAAAAGGCGTGGGGTTGATCCTGCCCACATTACTGGCCTGGGAACAATCCAGCGTAGTGTTTGACATTAAAGGTGAAAATCATGCCCTGACAGCTGGTTATCTCAAAAGTCAGGGCAACAAGGTTCTTCGCTTTGAGCCAGCGGATCCGACCGGGTCCACCGCCTGTTTCAATCCTCTCGAGGAAATTCGGCTGGAAGGGGATCGGGCAATTGCCGATGTGCAGCAAGTGGCCAATATGGTGCTCGACCCTGACGGCAAGGGGTTGCCGGATTACTGGGATAAGGCGGCGTGCGGCTTCTTTGGTGGAGTGTTGCTGCACTGTCTCATTACCACCAGGTTGCAGGGTAACCGGCAGGCCAGTCTGTATGATGTTTCCTTGATGCTTGAAGATCCAAATCGAGAAGGGGGGCCCAAGGAACTGTTCGAGGAAATTATTGCCACGGATCACGCCGCGATGCTGGCGGAAATGTTTCCCGAATTGGATGCGGAGCAGGGAAGGGCGGCCCATATTTTTTGTGCTTCCGCCGCCAGCGGCATGCTTGCCAAGGCGGACAAGGAAATGGCTGGTGTCGTCTCAACGGCCACCGCCAATTTGGCGCTCTATCGAGATCCTGTTGTTGCCCGCAATATCTCTCGCTGTGATTTTCGCATCCTGGATCTGATGAATCATCAGGCAGCTGTGAATCTGTATCTCATGGTGGCACCGGCCGATATCGACCGGCTCCGTCCGTTGCTTCGTATTTTCATGACCCAGTTGCTGGGGCGACTGACCGAGAAGATGACCTTTGCAGATGGTGCCAGCCAGGTTGCGTATCACCATCGCTTGTTGTTGATGCTCGACGAATTCACCGCACTGGGCAAGTTGCCTATATTTGAAAGGGCCATTGCCTTCATGGCCGGTTACGGCATCAAGGGCTACTTCATCGTCCAGGACACCAAACAGCTCAACAACACCTATGGCGTTGATAATGCCCTGATGGCCAACTGCCATGTGCGCATTGCCTACGCCCCCAACCTGCCCGAGACGGCTGAATACCTTTCAAGGCTGACCGGTACGACCACTGTCGTCAACAAGAAGGTGTCGATCAGTCGAGGTAAGGGCGGACGATCACGCTCGATCAGCATCAACGAAACTTCCAGGCCACTATTGACCCCAGATGAGTGCCTGCGTCTGCCAGGGGCGGAAAAAGACGCTATTGGTAAGGTCACCGCACCTGGGGACATGTTGATTTTCACGGCGGGACAATCTCCCATCTACGGCCGACAAATCCTGTATTTCCTTGATCCCATATTTTCGGCCCGCGCGCGAATCCATCCCCCCACAAAGTCTGACCGTCTGTATGAGGGACCTGTGCAGGAGCAGCCACAGGAACCGAATGCGCCCGCAATCACGAAAGCTGACTATGAAAAGTATTTGTGCGATTAGCTTGTCAGTTTCGATACTTGGGGTTGTTTTCTGGCACCTTGGTTATCGAGTCAACCTGACTCCTTCGTTTCCTGTTGGCCTGTATCGGCTCGCGAACGGTCCGTTACAAAGAGGGCAGACTGTCGTCTTTTGCCTTGATGATCCGGAATTCATTCAGCTGGCGCGAGAAAGAAAATATTTGGCGGCAGGATCCTGTCCTTCAGGACTCAGGCCACTGCTCAAAGCGATAAACGGTGTGGCCGGGGACACTATTCGCCGTCATGGCGAATTGGTCATGGTCAACAACCAAGTTCTGGCCCACACCAAAGTTCTCGGCATGGACAGTCAAGGGCGTACCATGCCGCCTTCTCATCTCCCCTCCGGAGTGATTCCCCCGGGAAAAGCTCTCCTTCTCTCACAACACCACGACGGCAGTTTTGACAGTCGATATTTCGGCCTGGTGCCGATCGTTTCTCTCAGACCGGTTGAACCGGTCATCACCTTTTGAGGAGATAGCTCATGGAATATCTGAAAGCAGCAGCGCGAAAGGTTGAACAGCAGGCCCTGGATAATCCAGGCCTGGGCATTCCGGTGGATCCGGATGTGGCCGAGTACATGGGGGCATTTTTCAGCGAGGAGGATTTGAGCGAAGTAATTGAGGGGGGCGTCGATGAAGAAATATGATCGGAAGAGCATCGCGGAAACCTTTACCGAGACCATCGTTGAGGAACTGCAAAAAGGGACCGCTCCCTGGCAGAAACCGTGGAAGGCAGGAGAATGTCATCGCCCTATGAACCCTATTACCGGGACGGTCTACAGAGGCGTAAACACCGTTATGTTGGCTCGGCATGGTTATGCCGATCCTCGGTGGATGACCATGAAACAGGCCAACGAACAAGAATGGCGCGTCAAGAAAGGATCCAAGGCTCAACGGGTCGTGTTCTGGCAATGGACGGATCGGCAAACCGTCCTCGATGAATCCGGCCAGCCTGCTTTGGATGAAAATGGTGAGGAAAAAAAGGAAACCGTTCAGTTGGAGCGTCCACGTCTGCATGTGTTTTCGGTATTCCATGCGAGCCAGCTGCAGACGCTTGATGGTCAGGAAATTCCGCCCTACGAGGTGCCGGAGCTTACATGGGATCCCCTTCAAATAGGAGAGGCAATCCTGGCCGGATCGGGGGCCTCTATCAGTCACGATCAGGCAGATCGCGCTTTTTATCGAATGTCCACGGATGCCATTCATTTGCCGCCAAAGGAGAACTTCCCTGAGGCTGGCAACTATTACAACACTGCGTTGCATGAGTTGGGTCATTGGACTGGGCACCCAACTCGAATGGCACGAGAGTTTGGTCCGTTTGGATCGGAAGGTTACGCCAAAGAGGAATTACGCGCCGAAATTGCCTCCTGGATGCTCAGCCAGGAATTGGGTTTGCCCCATCAATCGGATCAGCATGTTTCCTATGTCGAGAGTTGGGTGAGTGTTCTGCAAAAAGACCCCCAAGAGATTATGCGGGCTTGCCGCGATGCGGAGAAAATCAAGGAGTATGTCATGAACTTGGAGCATGAACTGGCCGTTCAACAGGCAGAAAATGAGGCAGGAGTATTTATCATCAGTGGGGCATCCCCGAAAGTGTATCAGGAATATGCGACTGCTCAGGAGGCAGGCTCTGCATACCGAGTCTTGTGCGAGACACACCGGCAAGGGCCATTACACTGCGAGTATCAAGACAATAAAGATATGTACGTTTTGGCGAGTCAAGACCACGATTTCGGCGATCAAACAAAATTTATCCTCAAGTTTGAGGGATTGGAATACCCGCCACCTAAGGAGATGAAAGAGGGTTTCATGGCTGGTTATGATCGGTCGGACAAACTCCTCGCTCATGACGCTGCAGCAAAAGAAGCCAGCATTGTTGCCGAAACGAAAACCTATTTGAATGTTCCCTATCGAGAAAAAAACAAGGCCAAAGCGGCAGGGGCAAAGTGGGACAGTGCGGCGAAATGCTGGTATGCGCCGGAAGGGACGGATTTGCTTACTCTAGCTGCATGGTTGCCTGAGAAAGAAGCCGCGGTTTCCACGCCGGGTCTGCCGCCAACCCAGGAATTTTCTCAAATGCTTCAAGAGGCAGGGCTGATTATCGATGAACCGATTCTTGACGGAAAGATACATCGCGTCCCTGTTGTAACAGGCAAACCAGGAGCAAAAGATGGAGCGTATTGTGGATACGAAGACGGGCGACCGAATGGCTGGGGACAAAATTTCAAAACCGGTGAACATTGCAAATGGATTGCAACGGGTCACACGTTAACCGAAGAGCAGAAGAAAGCGCTGCAGGCGGAGGCCTCGGTCCGAAAGATCGAGAGGGAACAGCACATTAAAGAACAGCGGGCAAAAGCCATGAAACGGGCTTATGCCAAATGGATGAATGCAGAACCGTCCAACGAGCACATATATCTTAAAGAAAAAGGGGTCGAAGGGTACGGATTAAAGAAGGATAGCCGAGGTAATCTGCTCATTCCAGGTTTTGATCTTCGAACCGGCTATATTCAAACACTGCAGTGGATCGAACCCAATGGCGCCAAGAGATTTGAATCTGGTTGCCCCCAACATGGGGCCGCCCTGGTTATTCCTTCCTCGGAGCACTTGGATAATGGAGAAATTTTCCTCGCCGAAGGATACGCGACGGCAGCAAGCATTCACATGGCCACCGGGCAAATAGTTGTTGCGGCATTTACAGCCCATAACCTCTTGCCCGTTGCTGAGATTTTGCACGAACAGTACCCGGACGCTGAGATCACCATATGTGCGGATAACGATCACCACCTGGTTGAGCAAGTCAATGGTTCGCCCATTGGTAATGTGGGGCTGAAAAAGGCGAAGGAGGCTGCGGAGGCAATCGGTGCGACTGTGGCCTCACCCAGTTTCAATCGTGAAGAGATGTTGAAGAGATACACCGACTTTAACGACCTGCACAAGTCGCGGGGACTCGACGCCGTGGCCAAGCAGGTGAATGCCCAAGTCGCTGAGGTTGAACGATGAGGCGAAAGGTGTTGGCTCTGCTTGTAGTAGGTGGAGCAGTGGTAGCGTCGGCTCATGCTGAGCAGGTTGCGCCCATGGAGCCATTGTTTAAAGAAGCTGCCCAGTTTTGGGGTGTTCCCGTTGGTTGGACGCAGGCAATTGCCGATGTTGAAAGCGGTTCCAATCCTTGGGCGCTGAACATAGAAGGAAGGGGGTATCGGCTTGTCTCCAAAGAGAAAGCGGTGGCCATGGCAAAGCAGGCGGATGCGGAAGGCCGTTCCTTTGATTCCGGGATAATGCAGGTGAATAATTTTTGGCTCAAGAAGTACGGGATCCCTTTGGAGGTAGCCTTCGACCCTTTGGCAAACATATACTTGGGTTCATGGATCCTGAAGCAGGAGATTGATCGTCACGGGTTGAATTGGCAGGCTGTCGGGGCATATCACTCTCCGAATGAAGCCAGGGGACGTAGATATGCTGAAATGGTCAAGGATGCTTTAGCCAGGGGGCGGGAACCAAAGGCAAAAATAACTAATACCGCATCCCTCTCAGCAGGCAAAAAATCGACGGATATGAGTAAAACGGTTGCCGGCAAGGGAAGGGGAGACCATGCACCACTAATTGTTTCCAGTCGGAATTCGAATTCCAAAAGCAATTCAGAACAAGAAGGCCGAGTTGACCCGTTTGTGAGGAGATTTAACAGGAAAATTTAAGAGGTGAAATTGCTGTAAATACGAAAATGATGCCGTCTTGATAGAGTCAGCGAATAACGGGGAAAGGAAAAACCTTCCCCGTTTTTTTTATTGGATCGTATGGCGAAAGTGCCATATTGTGGATGAGTAAATTTCTCAATAAAAAATAATCCTTTCAAGTTGTTGTACCCGGCAGATATACTGAGATCACGGATATAACGCCAGCGTCCTTCGCCATCGCCGATGACGAAGGACGCTGGCGTTATATCCTCTGCTTCAACCTGAAGGAGACCGAGCAGTAACGCGCTCACCGGGAAGAGATCTTCCGTATGCTCGAAGAGGAGTTGGCTAGCCATCGCGATCGGGATGTTTCCGCACAATGGATCGATGAACTGCTAGCCTCAAAACGCTGTTACAAGCGGTATCTGACAACAACTGAGGTTGGCAAACTCCGCCTAGATCGAGATGCCTTCACCAAGGCCAAACGGTACGACGGCAAATGAATTATTGAAACCAATGACGACACCATCATTCTTGAAGACGCTGCCCTCGGCTAAAGTGGCCTTTGGGTTATCGAGAGGTGTTTCTTCCCATTCAAACGCAACCAGATCCGAATGATGCCGATGTACCATTTGTCATCACCTAGGCATACACCAAGAACGACCTCACCCGCTAGCGCCCATTAGGTATGACTTTGCGGCTAGGCTTGTTCTGCAACCCTTAAACCCAGACCTGTATCCTCGATTGAACCTGGATGTTAATTTAACCATCGATGTAGCATGGAGGAAGGAAAATGAGTAACGGGACTCCAGTTCTCGTTTCTTGGGTCGCGATTAATAATGATCCATTTGAGCGTGACTTTAAGACTGGCAATTTTCGGCTGGTCGATGAGGCAACAGTTTTTGGGCCGACGCTGACCTTGCTCTGTGATGATACCTCACTGTATGCCAACAAAGTCCAGGATGTTGTATTGCTGCACCGAAAATTTTCCGGACAGAGTGCGGAGCGTGAGCACCGTGTAGTTCAGGATACGGTCGATGAGCTTAAGCGCAGAAGGTTTTGTGTTCAGCAAGAAGTGTGGCAGGGAGAGGATCCGACTGATCATCGGAGTATTTTCCAATTCATGCGCGAAAAAATGACGAAAATCAGAAAACAGTATCAAGGGCGAGAACTTGTGCTGCACGTCAGTCCTGGAACCCCGTCAATGCATACTGTCTGGGTATTGATGGCGGAGACAGGGTATATTGAACAACCGTTTACTGTCGTTAAATCATACCGTGCCAAGGAACGTGGTGAGAGACCGGCAGTTGTTCCTGTCGAGATTGGGATTGAGACCTTTTACAAGATGTATAAGGCCTCCAGGCCCCGACAGGTTAGCTCTGATGAGCAGGGGGTTATTTGGGATCCGGGCCGGTTTCAGACCAATGCGATGAAAAAGGTGTATCTAGAAGCCTCTCGATTTGCCAGGTTAAATGTGCCGATATTGATTCGGGGGGAACGTGGTACTGGGAAAACCACCATGGCGGGATGGATCAGGGCGAATAGCCCGTTTAAGAAGGAGTCGTTGAATAAAAACTGGCCAAGTGTAGCATGCGGTCAATATAGTCCTGAGACAATGCGGTCGGAGTTGTTTGGTTATAAAAAAGGAGCATTCACTGGTGCGGTGAGTGATAAAAAAGGGCTCCTGGCAACAGCGCATAATGATACACTGTTTCTTGACGAGATCGGTGATATTAGCCGAGACCTGCAACGGCTGCTCATCAAGGCTGTAGAAGAAAAGGAGTATGTGGCTTTAGGTGATGATACCCCAAAAAAGAGTAATTTCAGGTTACTGACAGCAACCAATATTAGTCATAACGAATTATGTGAACGACTTGATCCTGATTTTTTTGATCGAATAAGTTTGCTGACCATTGATTTACCTCCCCTTCGTGATGTCTCTGCAGAACTTGTTTGGCTCTGGGAGGCGGTGTATTGGCAAGCCGCGGCACGGGCTGAGTGTTCGACTAAATGTATTTCGCTTGGCGCTGCCCACCATAAGAAGATTGTGCAGCGGTTACAGCAGCACTCCCTGCCGGGAAACCTGCGTGATTTGTTTAGGGTTGCATATCGAATTCTCGCAGCCCGAAGTGATATGGAGGATAGGCTTTCCCCCGGTGATGCAGTTGAATACGGTTTAGCTGGGCTTGAAAGAAGTAATGAGTCTCAAGCCAATGGTTCCGTTGAGCTTTCAAGGCAGGTTGCCAAAGCCTTTGCAGATTTATCCCCTCTTGATGATATTCTCAAAAATCATCAACCATTAAAAACTTCTCATCTCATTTCTGATTATCAGGCATTTATCTCTTCAGAAATTCGACGAATTGCATCATCGATCCAGAAAAAAACAGAAACTCTTTGTGATATTTCTGATCGGACACTACGGAACTGGGCATGCAATGGACGGCCTCGGAAATAAAATTCCAATTCTTAGAAAATAATTTCCAAAAATTGAGAATCTGGGCGAGGCCACACATTGTGGCACTTTACTTTTCTGATGATGTGTTGCTGTTATTTCAGCATGTTGCGTGGTGTTCACGACAGGTGATATTGGAGTTGGCACAATCTTGGCAATCTTTATTGCAATGTACGAAAAACGATTGTTGTCAAAGAACTTCAGATTGGAGATATGCCATGAATACCACCGTACACAGCACAGTAAAAATTATTGATGGTTTTGCTCTTACCCGTCACGCTTGGGAGCGTATGGGAGGGCGAGGATTCTCTCCAGAGATGATTCGAAAGGTTCTTGAGTTTGGCAGGGAGAAGCATGTTCGTGGAGCAACCATCTACGCAGTGGGCCGCAAAGAAATAAGCCGCTATAGCAAGAAAGGAGTAGATCTCAAAGGGCTTGATGGCATGCAGGTGGTATGCAGTGAAGAAGGCTCTATAATCACCGCGTATCGCAATCAGGATTTTCGTGGTTTGAAAGGTAACGGTCGAATAGCTCGAAAAGTTTGGAATTAAAAGAGTATAAAGGGAGGGTCTATATTGATTTACTTGCCACCAGTAATAAAAAGAAAGGGGCATCCATTTAGCGCAAGTAACCTCGTATGATATAATATCCGCATGAGGGGTGCTAATTAACTTGTCGCCGGTATAGATTCCCCAATGACTTGAAGTTCCGGTAATATTGGTCACTTCCATTATCCTGTTAACATCAGTAAAAGTCACATAACCAATATTAGCTTATTTCGACAAAACAACCACAATCTTAACAAGGATCTTTATGGCCACTCTGAAACAGTTCCAAACCCAATCAGCCCGCCCACTCCCCGTCATTGTTCTCGCTGATACCAGCGGCAGCATGTCTGTAGACGGTAAAATCGAAGCCCTGAACACAGCACTGAAAAACATGGTTAGCTCCTTCGCCAGCGAAAGCCGCCTGCGTGCCGAGCTACAAGTAGCTGTCATCACCTTCGGCGGTACTGCCGATGTTCATTTGCCTTTAACTCCCGCCCATCAAATTGAGCAGATGGATCCATTGCCAGCCACCGGCGGTACACCGATGGGGAGTGCTTTCAGGCTTGCGGTCGAGATGATTGAGGACAAGGATCAGATCCCAGCACGTGCTTACAAGCCGGTCGTCGTCCTGGTATCTGATGGTCATCCTACCGATGAAATAGAAGCCTCGTTTCACCAGCTGATGAATGGCGAACGTTCCTGCAAGGTTACCCGTTTTGCCATGGGTATTGGCTCCGACGCCGATCTTGCATTGCTGGGCGCTTTTGCCAACGATCTTGAAGCGCCGGTATTCAAAGCTGAGCAAGCACTCGACATTCATCGCTTTTTCAAAGCGGTCACAATGAGTGTAACCACTCAAAGCCGTTCAACAACACCCAATCAGGCAACTCCTCTGCAGTTACCACCCGTAGGCAATACACAAGACGAAGAATTTGAGGACGTAGGCTTCTGATGAAACTGGTTGCAACCGGCAGCTCAGTGATCGGCCCCGCCCACCAGCAGGGCAACAGCCCAAATCAGGATGCCGTGATGGTTCGCGGTTTTCGCAGGGGTTGGTGTATCGCTGTTGCAGACGGTCTTGGTAGCCGGCCACAGAGCCATTTAGGATCCCAATTGGCGGTTCGAATCGTTCGGGCGACCGTTAAGGAGTTATGTCAATCGCCCGAGGCCTCGGCTTTGCTTGTAAGCCAACAGGTTAAAAATCGTTGGCTTAAGGCGTTCACAGGTGACCACTTCAGTTATGAAACCACATGTTTGTGGGCCTGGGTTGATTCCCATGGGCGTGGGTGTGCCGCTCAGGCAGGCGATGGAGTAATGCTGACCCGATGCAATGGAAAATTTCGAGTTTTAACTGCTGAACGGGATGGTTTCGGTAACCAAACACTGACACTGGCACAAGCTAAAGAAAGCGATTGGGTCACCAGTTCATTGGCACTGACAGCCCCAGGAGACGGTATTTTATTGATAACAGACGGTATTTCAGATGACCTGCTTCCCGGGAACCTGAAAGGTTTTTTCGACACCATTTTCCGGCAGCTTAAAAACACCAATAAACGTCGCTGCAAGCGCTGGCTGACCAAGGAACTTACCGAATGGACTACCCCGAAGCACGGGGATGACAAAAGCATTGCCGGCATATTCAGGATCAAATAATTCATGAGTGAAAATACAAAAAAAACGAAAAAGCTGCCAACACTGGAAGACGTTCGCGGTGCGAAGCACCGGCTCAAAAGTAAGTTAGCAAGCGGTGGCCAAGGTGTGGTCTATACCACAGATCTACCTCAGGTTTTGATCAAGGGTTTTACCAACCAGGATAAAGCTGCCAAAAAACACTGGCGCGACCATATAGAATGGCTGATACGCCAGGACATTGCTGACCTCAAG
>JBFJXW010000075.1:0-16147 GCA_041622895.1 Desulfobulbus sp.
CAAGTACACGAGAACCGATGGTACGTTGATCTCCGCTGGCGGCAACGGCAACGATACGGCCACAGCAATCTGTGCCCTGAATGAAGGGGAAAGGTGTTGCCTCGTTCCACCCTCCATCAGCCTTATCTTTTGCTCGCTGTGATTCGGCCATTGCCGCGTCCTCTGTCCCTGTTGTAACCGAAGAAGAGTACCAGCCAATGCGTGTGTTAATTTCAGTGTTGTTGATTCCTGCGGCGAGGACTTGCAGTAAAACCTCGCCCGCCTCAAGTGTCGGCAGTTTGACTACACGGCACTGGAGTTTGTCGTATCCGCCATTACCGGCGGTGACAACAGCCTTCATGACATTACTGGAGTCTTCAGGATCAAATCGATCCTGCTTTGGATCCATGTCCCACTTACTGTTCATGTCGAATTTTCCTTTCATTTCTGAGGAGTGCTCGGGGCATTGCGGTCTGTTGCATAGCTATCGCCAGGTTGTAACCTGCACATTCAGATGTTGAATACGCTCTGCAGCCTGGCTTACAGCACGGATTCCAATGCAGAGAGCCTGCAAAATTTCAAAAACCAGAACGCCTGGTGCTTCTATGCAAAACCCTGATCGGGAGAATGGGTGCTTGTACAAGAGAGAACGAGACACTGTAGTTCCAGTGCCCCGGGAAAGGGGAAGGAGATGCCTTCCCCTTCGGAGGTCTGCGGGTACTCTTATTTGATCAGATTTTTACTCTTGAGCCAATCCATAGCCACATCGTGTACCGGTTTGTGATCGACATCCACGGCCTTGTTGAGCAGCTGCATCTCTTCCGTGGTCAGGTTATCCACAAGCGGTTTTAATATGGTCTGTATCTCCGGATAGGTATCAAGGACTTCTTTCCTGACAACTGGCGCGGGATTGTACACAGGGAAGAACGACTTGTCGTCTTCAAGGTTCACAAAGCCAAAGGCCGCGATTCTGCCATCGGTTGCGAAACCCATTGCAGAATTGACCAGCCCTTCTTTCAAAGCCTGGTAGGTAAGTCCCACAGACATTTTTTTAACCTGTTTGGCAGGAAGCCTGAACTTATACGTTTTCATAACACCTTTAAATCCGTCAGGCCGTTCCCAGAATTCCGAATCCAGAGCGAATATCAGTTTGTCGGGATTATTAGTGACGTAGACTCCCAGATCCGAGATACTCTTTATTCCGAGTTTCTCCGCTTCCGCCTTCCTCATCATCAGAGTATAGGTATTGTTGTAATTGACAGGATCAAGCCAGATAAGACCCTTTTCGGCATCGGCTGTTTTTAAATAGTCGTACACCTTCTCAGGTACTGTCATTATTTTTTGATCGTTCTGCTTGTAATATACAGTGTATGCCGTGCCCGTATACTCGTAATAGAGGTCGAACTGACCACTCTCCAGTGATTTTCTGGCGATTACCGACCCGACCCCGGTCTTCAGCGTAACCTTGAACCCTGCCTGCTCGAGAAGGATGCTGGCGAGTTCCGGAAGAATAAGCTGTTCCGTATAATCTTTACCGCCCACTATCAGGCTTTTATCCTTGGCCAGGACATTGCCTGGTAAAAGTAACGTCAACACAAGTAGTGCCGGAAAAACAAGTTTGTACATCGTTTTCATGTCATACCTCCTGTTTGGCTCTTGACTGAGTGCCAGAGAGTTCCATTTTTCAAGGATTCAAACAAAAAACAGTGCATTGTTTTTGCTCAAAATCCTTAGTTACGCGCTCTTTTTTATGCAGAAAACCAGAACTCTACACCTTCCCTACCTGGAAAGACGCAGACCTCTTGAGATCAAGACTACCCCCAGCAGTTCAGACAGAAAATCCGCAAAAAGTGCCAGCAGCGTTACCGGAATAGCACCGGCCAGCAGCTTGTCCGTCTGCATAAGAGTAATTCCGGTGAATATAAGATCACCCAGGCCCCCTGCCCCAATGACATAGGCGAGTGCGGCTGTGCCGATATTGATTATCAGGGCTACCCTGAACCCGGTAAGAATCACCTCCATGGCATTGGGCAACTCCACCTCCATGAGAATTTTCATAGGGGGCATTCCCATGCCTTTCCCGGCATCTATCAGTTCTGCGGGCACTGCGGTAATCCCGGCAAGCGTATTTCTCGCGATGGGAAGGATGGAATAGATGGTCAGCGCAAATATCGCCGGCTTCAAGCCGATACCCAGCAAACTCATGGCCAGCGCCAGAACGGCAAGGGAGGGGATGGTTTGCCCCAATCCGATAACATACATACAAATCCCGGCGTACCTGCGAAACCGACGCCTGGTAAGCACAATACCCGCTGTTACCCCTATGATGGTGGCAAAGGCCATACTTATGGCTACCAGATACAGATGCTCTACGAACAATCCCATGATAACGGGATATTCGTATGGATCAGAGAGTAATTCCACGAGACCCGTTCGTTCAAACGTCACACCTGCAATCAGTATGATAACCGCAAGGAGAACCCTGTATAATTTTGTCAATAATCTTTTCATCGCGAAAGCTTCCTTTGTACCCTTATGCCTTCAGGCGTCGCAATTCGTTCCAGCAGGGCCATCCCGCCGTCTACGATTATGGCCAGAAGAGACACAAGTATCGCGCCGCTCAGTATCATCTCCGGATATACGCGGGCAATACCCTGTTGAATATACACCCCCAGCCCTCCCGCACCGATATAGGTAGCGATAGCTGCAACGCCTATATTCATTACGGCAGCCGTCCTTAACCCCGCAATAATTACGGGTGTGGCCAGCGGGATTTCCAGCTCTCGCAAAAGTTTCCATTTGCTCATGCCCATACCCCTGGCCGCGTCCACCAGAGAAGGAGGAACATTCTTTATGGCTGTATAGGTATTTCTGATGATAGGGAGTTGACTGTACAGAACCAGGGCTATGACCGCAGGAACTTTTCCCAGGCCCATATTAAATATAGCCAGGATGGGGAGCATCAGCCCGAACAGGGCGAGGGAGGGGATGGTCATAAGTATGTTGGCGCCATTCAGGACCCTGGACGCAAACTGCTCGTGCTTGGTAATGACGATACCCAAAACCACGCCGATTGGTGTGGCTATAAGGAGCGCTACTCCCACAATCCATACATGCTCCCAGGAGAGATACATAACCTCGTTAAAGTTATCTATTATGAATTGCAGCGTGCTCATGAAGATACCTCGGTTTCAACATTTTCTGTCTCATCGGCGTAACTTGCTTTTACCGCTTTCTGTATGTCGTTGTAGGTTACCGTACCGGCAAAATTTTTATCTCCATCCACAACGCAGAACGTTGGGGTATTATACATAAGCATAGAGGAGAGGACATCCCGGAGTGGGGTTTTTTCCCTCAGGAGATGGGGATATGGTTCCACTACGTCCCGCACCGGCCCGTCTTCGTACTTGAGAATTTTCTGCGTAACGAAACCTATCGGTTTGTTTTCCTCGAGCACTATGCCGTAGCGAGATTCCTTTGTACTCAGAAAATGTAATGCTTCCTGGGCACGATCGGATCCCTGGATGATGTTCTTCGGCTTTCGGTTGATAATGTCACTTACCCGCATGAGTCCAAGAACTTTCAATGCCCTGTCGGCACCCACGAAATCGGAGACAAATTTGTTTTTGGGTTGGGTCAGAATGACCTCGGGTGTGTCGTATTGTACCAGGCGTCCCTTGTTGAAGATGGCAATGCGATCACCCATCTTTATCGCTTCGTGTATGTCATGAGAGACAAAGGCCACAGTCTTTTTCAGCTTTGCCTGAAGCTTGAGAAACTCATCCTGAATCTCTTCTCTGTTTATGGGGTCTATCGCGCCAAAGGGCTCATCCATGAGAATTATACTGGGGTCTGCGGCAAGTCCCCGGGCCACACCAACTCGCTGTTGCTGCCCCCCCGAGAGTTCAGCGGGGTATCTGTCTCTGTACAGTTCAGGATCCAGGTTGGTCATTTCAAGCAGCTCATCGACACGTTTGCTGATACGTTCTTCGTCCCAACGCAGCAGCCTGGGAACAACGGCTATGTTTTCAGCTATGGTTTTATTGGGGAAGAGCCCGATGGCCTGAATGACATATCCCAGGCGCTGCCTGAGTTGGACGGTATTGATGTCCATGATACTCTGGCCTTCTATGGTTATGACCCCTCGTGTGAGCGTCTCCAGTCTGTTGGTAAGACGCAGAGTCGTCGTTTTGCCGCATCCGGAGGGGCCAAGAAACACCACGACTTCACCCTTCGGAATGGTGAAACTTATATTATCGAGGGCGGTAACGGCATTCATGCCCTTACCATATATTTTTGTTACAGATTCATACGTTATCATTGGAAACCTCTTTGTTCTCTGAACCGCTCATCTCTGCTTCAGAGCATTTGGTGGAACGCCTATCACGATGCTGCAGCTTCACACCATTGATCAGCGGAGGAGCCTTCCCGGCGTTTTCGGAAAGAACTCATGTGGGTTGATAGGACCGGAAGGGTCGTTTTGAAACTCTTATTCAAACTGTCAGGCAGCGTGGACCGGTTGGTCGCGCATGCAGGTTTTTGATACAGGTTTTTTTAGTATACATACATCTTAACACAGAAATATCATACATTTTTGTGTTTTTTTCCTGTTGCTCATCAGTGCCATCACACCATAACGTTCAATGCCGGAGCATCCACTTTTGCCGCACCAGCCAAACCTATACCAGTGAGAAACGCTCGACGAACAGGTTGTTCGTTCTTCTTTTTTCAGTATCAAAGCACCGTTGATTGGTTTTTATGACCAATTGTCAAGTGTACTCTGATGCCAATTCGTTGCAGCTTCGAAGTCGTGTTGCACGTGCTTACCGGCACTCAAGCTCCCTCCAGACGGTTCCTCGCGGTTCCGCCCTTGCCTTCGGCTTGTGTCTGCAGCCCTATCGCACGAGAACACCAGATTTACTTGCGGGCGATTTGCCGCCAATGCGATTACACCATACCGAGCGTACAACGGCTAATCCGTGAGATTGCCCCGGCAACGGTGTCATCAATGAACCAACGGGATATACGGTAGCTTACATTGTGCAATGGATAACCATACGACATGATAAACGTATCACAGGCTGGTTCAGCGCGTGTGTTCAGTTTATTTACAACCACAAGACTCTCGTATGATTAATTTTGTTTTAAGAACTACCTCACGATTGGAACGTGTCGGGTCCTGAATCCTTTTAATAAGGAGCTCCGTGGCCGTTCGACCAATTTCATAGGTAGGCTGGTCAATAACAGTTATTGCCGGTTCAAGCAACTGGGCGCAGGTGGTGTCATCGAAACTGGCGAAAGCAATATCTGTTGGAATGTGCAATTTGCATTCACGAATCGCCAGCAGGACGCCCGCGGCCAACAGACTGTTGCTGGTGAGGATGGCATCCGGCCGATTTTGCAGCACCAGCAGTTTCATGGTTGTATTGAACCCTTCGTCTTCTCTGGGACTGGCGAACTTTATCAAGTCTGCAGCCGGCTTCATGTTGTGCTCTTTCAAGGCTCGCAAAAAACCCTCGTGCCGCTGACTGCCGGTAATACTGTTGCTTCCGAACACACCTCCTATGCGACGATAACCGTGCTCAATCAGGTGGCTTGTAAGGGCATGAGCGGCTTGCACATTATCAATGACAACATTATCGACAGCCAGATTGTTCGCATGCCGGTCAATGATAACCGTGGGCATGTCAAGAGCAGGAATTTCTGAAAATTTCTCGATGGTCCGCCGTGTCGGAGACAAAATGACACCAGCGACATTTTCGTCCCGGAGAAGGTTCAGACATGATTCCTCTTTAACAGGATTCTCGTCTGTATTGCACAGCATCACAATATAGCCCTGCTCATAGGCAGCATCATCAACTGCCCTGCTGACCCTTTGAAAAAACGGGTTTTCTATATCAGAAACGACTAAAGCAATTATTTTCGAGGTGTTTGATCTCAGATTCTGCGCGACACGATTTGGCCGATAATTCAGCTCGTTCACTACCTTCATCACGCGTTTTTGAACTTCAGGTCGCACATGGGGCTTGTTCGCCAAAACCCGTGATACGGTTGCTATTGAAACACCTGCCGCTTCGGCAACATCTTTAATTTTAACCATGCATGCATTACTCTCTTAGATAGGATGGGCAGATACTCTCACTACCACAGTGTAAACGTTTACACAAATTTAGTCAAATTCATTCTCCCGGTAGCTGTTTTGAACTGAAAACATCCAATCTGCATGCTTCCTGGCTGTCTTTTCGCGGGTCTCGATGCAAACAGGAAAACAAGCAGACGCAGACATCTTCACAACTATGCACAAATGGGCGCATGCACACAGATCAATGAACCAGTCGATCAGGGCAATGGCAATCGGAACGTTGAAGGCAAACAGGTGGCCACGCATCCGCGGTCTCTTTGGACCACCCACACCTCTTACCACACTGACTGAAAACGTTTACCATGCAAACGGCCAACAACAAGGGCTTTAAAAAGATTATTTACAACGTTATCGCAAACAACAACAGGATATATACATCATAATAACGAATATATACAAATACCATCTTGCCAGACTGAGCATTCGCGTTCAAAAGAAAAGAAAATAGTTTGACACGTTTTGTGTAAACGTTTACATTGCTTCCATAAAGAAAGCTTATCTGTTTAACAAACTGAAAGAGGTCAGCTCGATACACTCTCAGCAGGAAACAATTGGCAAACCACGCTACCCCGTTGAAAGAGGTGGCCTTGAAATAAAAGAGACAGGACAACGATTCAGCGGTTCCCGACCGGTATGACCACCCCAACATCGGTGCTTTCATCACCTGGGGTTTGATTATGGACCATTTATTAACCATGTAACGGGGAGGTATGTATATGTCCAGCTACGCGTTTAAAGTAGGCGTCCAGTCCTTTGGACGGTTTTTAAGCGGTATGGTAATGCCCAACATTGGTGCATTTATCGCTTGGGGCTTGATTACAGCGTTGTTTATACCCACCGGTTGGTTGCCTAATGAAAAATTAGCCTCGCTGGTTGGTCCTATGATTACGTACCTGCTGCCGCTTTTGATTGGTTACACCGGTGGCAAGATGGTGGGTGGTGACCGTGGTGCTGTTGCAGGAGCCGTTACGACGATGGGGGTCATTATCGGTAGTGGTATCCCGATGTTCATGGGGGCCATGATTGCCGGCCCGCTGGGAGGTTTGGCAATAACGAAATTTGACGAGCAGGTTCACGGTAAAATCAAGCCCGGGTTTGAAATGCTGGTCAATAATTTTTCTCTCGGCATTATCTCCACGGTGGCAGCCCTGATTGCCTACCTCATCATCGGTCCGCTCGTTTCTTCGCTGACAAAGGCACTGGCGTCGGGTGTGGGGTGGATTGTGGACATGCATCTCCTGCCTCTGGTGTCAATCATTGTCGAGCCGGCAAAAATTCTGTTTTTAAACAATGCTATCAATCATGGTGTTTTTACCCCTCTGGGAGCAGAACAGGCAGCCAAGGCCGGGGCTTCTATCTATTATCTGATTGAAACCAATCCAGGTCCTGGTCTGGGAATTCTCCTCGCCTATATGGTGGCGGCCAAAGGTACGGCACAAAAGTCTGCCTACGGCGCTGGTATCATTCATTTCTTTGGCGGTATCCATGAAATTTACTTCCCCTATATCTTAATGCGTCCACGATTGATTGCAGCCGTGATCGGCGGTGGCATGGTGGGGGTTGGATTCAATATGGTCACAGGCAATGCCCTTGCCGGTCCGCCATCCCCGGGTTCCGTGTTTGCATTGACCCTGATGTCCACCAAAGGCATGGGTATTGTCTTAACCTTGAGTTCCATTGCGGTTTCTGCCGTTACTTCCTTTCTCATCGGAGTGGTAATCATTCGCAGGCATGCTTTGGAAAGTGATGATCTCGAGGCCGCCAAGGCCGCTGTAGCTTCAAGCAAGGCTGAGGCAAAAGGCCAGGCTGCCCCTGTTGCAGCCGAAAGTATTCGATCAATCGTCGTGGCTTGCGATGCAGGTATGGGATCCTCAGCAATGGGAGCATCGGTGTTGCGTGGCAAAATCAATGCTGCCGGTCTGAACATTGAGGTGACCAACGCAGCTATCAATGATCTGAAGGATGCGGACATCGTCATTACCCAGAATGAGTTGACGGATCGAGCTCGATCTAAATTGCCGAGTGCGCAACATTTCAGCATTGATAACTTCATGGACGATAGCTTCTATGATGAGCTGGTAGCCGGGATCACCCAAAAACCCGAAACACCGGAGGATGCTGTTCAGGGACCTGATGTACAGACCGACAAAACAGCTGCAGAAGGCGCGCTGACAGTCAGTCCGGAACAAATTGTATTAAATGCTCAGGTAACGACGAAAAACGATGCGCTTGCACTGATTTCGCAAAACTTATCTTCGTTAGGTCTCGTCACTGGAGACTATCTGGATGCACTGGTCGGGCGTGAAAAAATGGTCAGTACCTATCTGATCAATGGCGTCGCTATCCCACACGGCGCAAATGAAGCAAAGCAGCAGGTTGTTCAAACCGGTGTTTTTATCGTCCAGGCACCCCAGGGGGTCGTCTGGAATGAAAAAGGAGATGTGGCCCGTCTGATCGTCGGTATTGCGGCAAAAGGCAAAGATCATTTGAGCCTGCTTGAGCGTTTGACCAATGTAGTCATGGATGAGGCCGTAGCCGAACAACTGGCAACCACAACCAATAAAAGCGATATATTGGATGCGCTGAATGCAACCGAGTCGACTGTGCCGGTACGACTGGAAGATTATGCAGTGGTCGCTCAGACACAGGTTGTTGATGTTCAAGGCATGCATGCCCGCCCCGCAAGCTTGATTGCAGAACAGGCCGCCAAATTTTCAGGAACGGATATCCGTATTCGAAACGATCAGAAGACAGCCAATGCCAAGTCCATGGCATCATTATTGTCCATGGGCGCTAATCAAAACGATGTCCTGACAGTTTCTGCTCAAGGGACTGAAGCGGAAAAAGCCGTGCAGGTTCTGGCGGCTATGATTCGTGAGGGGCTTGACAACGAGGAGGAAATTGCTACTGCATCCTATCGTCCCCTGACCGTCTTATCAGCTCTGCCCGATGTGCAGTGTCGTGTAACCTTGCAAGGGTCCGCCGCGTCACCAGGTATCACGATGGCGCCTGCATTCCGCTTGCAGCCTAAGAAGCTGCAATTTGAGGAGAATGCGCAAGATCCCAAAGACGAAGCCAGACGCTTCAGCTCTGCCTTGACCAAGGCCGCCGAGCAACTGGATGAATTGAGAGCCAATCTGCAAACCAGGGCGCCGAATGAAGCCGCCATTCTGCATGCACAAAAGCAATTGCTGCAGGATGAACTGGTACTAACCGACAGTGAAGCCTTCATTGTCAATGGCAAGACTGCTGCCTGGTCTTTTCATCAAGCTATTGAAAAACAAATCGCGTTACTCAAAAAAGTTGATAACGAGCGTCTACGAGCAAGGATTGCCGATTTTATTGATGTCCGTGATCGGGTCTTGGCCTTGATGGTGCCGGCTGATTCAGCAGTCGATTATCCGCAAACAGATTTCATTTTGATGGCAAAGGATCTCACGCCTTCGCAGACAGCGGGATTGCAGGGTTTGCCGGTTCGCGGCATCTGCACCGAGCTTGGCGGGCCCAACAGTCATATGGCCATCCTTGCCAGAGCCCTGGGACTTCCTGCTGTGGTTGGATTGGGAGAGGGGGCGCTGGAGGATATTGAGAGCGGTGAATTGGCCATTGTGGATCCACAAGCATCAGCCATTTACGTTGCTCCAGATGAAGCAACCCAGAAAAACAGTCAGGAGTGGATCAGTCAGTGGCAGCAGATCCGCAAAGCAGAAGATGCCCAAAGACATAAGGCCGCTGAAACGTTGGATGGTCGGCACGTTGATGTCGTTTGCAATATCGCCAAACCGGAAGACGCGAAACTTGTTCTGGAAAGTGGTGGCGAAGGGGTGGGATTGTTACGAACCGAGTTTCTTTTTGAATCTTCCACTGCGGAACCAACGGTTGAAGAGCAATCCAATAGTTTGAAAGCTATCGTCCAGGAACTTGGCAGTCGTCAGCTGGTTGTGCGCACAGCGGATATTGGCGGAGACAAGCCAGTGTCCTGGCTGCATATCCCGCATGAAGACAACCCTTTCCTCGGTATGCGAGGGATTCGCCTCTCGTTCAAATATGAAGACATGTTCAGGCGGCAACTGGAAGCCATTTACCAGACAGCGATCTGGCAAAAAGAGACAACCGGATCAACCGGCCTCCACATTATGTTTCCCATGATAGGCAGAATGTCGGAGTGGAGCAAAGCACGAGATATTGCCGAGAGTGTTCGGTTGCAGTTGAACGCGCCTCAGTTGCCGCTTGGTATTATGATTGAGGTACCCTCCGCGGTGATGATTGCGGAAGACCTGGCGAAAGAAGTGGATTTCTTTTCCATCGGTTCAAATGATTTAACGCAGTACACGCTGGCCATAGATCGCCTGCATCCCGACCTTTGCTGTGAAGCTGACAGTTACCACCCTGCATTGGTGAAAATGATTGAGATAACGGTAAAAGCGGCACAGGCTCATGGCAAATGGGTCGGTGTGTGCGGCAATGCGGCTGCGAACCCCAATCTCGCTACCCTGCTGGTCGGCCTGGGGGTGAACGAACTGTCGGTCAGCCCAGCCAATGTGGCGGCGGTGAAAAATATTATCCGTGCCGTTAACTACAGTAAATTACATGAAAAAGCGAACAAAGCACTACAACTGGAAAGTTCAGAGGCTATTATGGAGCTGTACAAAACCAACGACGATCTGTTGTAGCATCTACCTTTTATACCCTTCTAGGAGATCATCATGACATCACAATACAACCGATACCGTGCGGCCGCGCTCGACATACCGGAAAAAACCTTGGCATGGAACATGTACGGAGCAGGTGAAGAGAATATAGGAAAAGACGGAAAACCTGAACAGTTGCCCGTTCCAAAACCGGGCCCAGACCAGATGCTCGTTCGTGTTGACAGCGTCGGACTCTGTTTTTCCGATGTAAAACTGATTCGAATGGGAAGAAAGCACCCCAAACTGTACGATCGCGATCTCACTAAAGAGCCAACCAGGCTTGGCCATGAAGCAGCCCTCACGATCATTGCTGTGGGGGAAAATTTGAAAGGACAATACAGTCCGGGACAGCGTGTGGCCGTGCAACCCGATATCTACCAGAACGGCAAAAGCACGGCCTACGGCTACACCATCCCTGGTGGCCTTATTCAGTATCACCTGATTGGCCCGGAGATGCTGGAAACCGATGAAGGCGCCTGCCTGCTGCCGATAACCGGCGACATGGGCTACGCCGAGGCCTCACTTCTTGAACCCTGGGGCTGCGTGCTCGCATCCTACACCCAGCGAAGACGCCTCGATCCCAAGGAAGGCGGCATCATGTGGATCATTGGACGACCTGGCGATGCGCGCGAGTACCAGTTCACGAAAGGTCTTACCGCTCCTGCGACCATTATTCTCACCGACGTCCCGAGCACGGTTGCCAAGCTGGCTGAAGAGACATCGGCGAAAGTTGTGGTGCGAAATGCCATTGGTCCAGACCAGTACGGCGCGCTCTCTGATGAATTTACCAAGGGTAAGGGGTTTGATGATATCGTCATGCTTGATCCCCGCTCCGCCGAAAACGTCAGTGCCGTCGCCAGGTATATCATGCGCAGAGGGACGCTGAACCTCGTCGGTCAGACACCACTGGACGGCCTGGTCAATGCCGACGTCGGCCGCCTGCACTACGACTATATCGCCTTTATCGGCTGCCAGGGTCCCGACATAGCGGCATCGTATGGTGAAAAACGAAATCGCTGTGAACTGAAAGCGGGCGGGACAACTGTCTTTGTCGGTGCCGGCGGGCCAATGGGACAAATGCACGTGCAGCGGGCCATAGAGCTTCCCGATGGACCAAGCCGGATCATTGCCACCGAGGTGAGCGACCTGAGGCTGGCAGCTCTCAAGGAACGATTTGGCCCCCTGGCAGCGAGTAATAACTGTGAACTGTTGACATTTAATCCCCAGACTAGCAAAAAATCCCTCCATGATTTCGTGATGGAAATCACCGGGGGTCAGGGTGCCGAGGATGTCGTCGTCAGCGTGCCTATTGCTGACGTCATGGCCGAGGCAGACACCTTGATGCATAAGGATGGGATGCTGGTCTTTTTCGCCGGTGTACCCAATGGGACGATGGCCCATTTAAACTTGAGCACGGTCTACATGAACAATGCGCAATATACCGGTACCTCCGGGCTCAGCCTCAACGACCAGTTTCAGGTCATGGATCAGGCCGCAAAGGGAACGCTGAATCCGGGCCGGAGCGTTGGTGCCATTGGTGGATTGAATGTTGCCAAGGAGGGTATCCAGGCAATGATCGATGGCCGCTATGCAGGCAAGATTATCATTTTCCCGCAACTGCCTGATCTGCCGCTGATAGGACTCGACGAATTGCGGGATATTCACCCTGATATTGCCGAGAAGCTCGAACCCGGCAACATGTGGACCGCTGAAGCGGAAGAAGCGCTTTTTGAAAAATACTGGAAGGGATGAGACAATGATCTTCACTGTGACACTCAATCCAGCAGTGGACCGGGAAATGACGGTTGATCAGATCGTCTTTGATACGGTGCTGCGCGCCTCGGACTGGCGAGTAGACTGCGGCGGGAAAGGTTTCAATGTAGCTCGAATGCTGAAGTCGCTTGGCATTTCGAGTGTGGCGCTGGGTTTTGCTGCCGGCAAAAGCGGAGAATTGCTGAACGATAAGCTCCAATCACTGGGAATCGAGACCGAGTTTGTCTGGGTTGAGGGCGAAACTCGCACCAATGTCTCCATCGTCAGTGTGGAAAATGGACAGTATGTGAAGGTCAATGAGCCGGGTCCGACCATTACCGAGGCCGACCTTGCGCAGCTGGCGCAAAAGATACGTGATCGGGTTCAGGCCGGAGACTGGTGGGTGCTTGCCGGCAGTCTGCCTCCGGGGGTACCGCCAAGGTACTACACTGAACTGATCACCATCATCCAGTCGGCAGGGGCAAAGGTATTTCTGGACACCAGCGACGAGGCTCTCCGCCAGAACTGCGGCGCCAGGCCCCTGCTGGTCAAACCGAATGATGAAGAAGCACATGAGCTGACCGGGCTTCCTGTCAGCACTGCCGCAGAGATTGCCGCAGCTGGCAAGGCAATCTCTGCCATGGGTCCTGTCAGCGTGGTTATCTCTCGTGGAAAAGAAGGTGCCGTACTGGTCGATGAAGGGAAGGCGTGGCTGGCGACCAGTCCCGAAATAATTGCGGCCAACCCTATCGGGGCAGGTGATTCTATGGTTGCCGGAATTGTGTGGGGCCTCAGCCAGGGGGATAGCATGCAGGATGCCTTGTGTAAAGGCATTGCCTGCGGTGCCGCTACAGCCAGTCAAAAAGGCACGTCGGTGGGCTCCCTTGCACAGGTAAACGAGTTGTTACCACAGGTGCAGTTGAACCAAATATAGCCGGTCCGTGGCGTTTTGCCGCCCAATCTGAATGTTTCCTGATAGCGTTCGTTCTCGTGCGCTAGAAGCTTGGGATGCAGTTGTGTGAGCTGCTGCCGGGCTGGAAGGGAAAATTGTTTCAGAGATCGCGTCACCTGGTAAAATAGTTGTTCAGTGCAAAAAACCATTCATGGTACGGTGCTCGACGAGCAAGCGGCACTGAATAGAACACGTACAAATCAGGCTGCGGGAAGGACGTCGCATGTTGGGTGACGGGGATCGTATATCCCGTACTGTGCTTGATTGGCAGCAGGTCCATCTTGGACATCACCTTTACGCAGCGAATACACGGTGTTTCAAATATATCGAGTACGCTTTCCTCACTCTAGCCCCCGGTACCCCAGAAGGTCTTATTGAGAACATGGCCATTATAATTAAATCGAAAAAACAGATCGATGGCATCAGAAAGAGCTCCAAGCTGGCTGCGGCCACCCTGGATTACATTTCCAGCTATGTGAAACCAGGTGTATCCACTGCATTTCTTGATAACTTGATCCATACCTATATTATTGAAAATGGCGGCATATCTGCAACATTGGGCTATCATGGATTCCCTAAATCATCCTGTATTTCACTCAACAATGTAATTTGCCACGGAATACCTTCTCTCGACACCATTTTAAAAGAAGGTGATATTCTCAATATTGATGTAACGACTATAGTGGATGGATATTTTGGGGACACCAGCCGCATGTTCACTGTAGGCGAGATATCAGGTGAAGCACAAAAGCTCATCCAGGTAACGAAAGAGTGCCTGGATTTGGGAATCGAACAAGTCAAACCCAAAAATCGATTTGGCAACATCGGCTTTGCAATTGCCAAACATGCGCAAGCCCATGGATTCAGTGTGGTGTATCAGTTTTGTGGCCATGGCATCGGCTTGAAATTTCATGAAGAACCCCAGGTCAACCATATTGCACCCAAAAAGAGTGGCGCGAGAATGAAACCTGGCATGATTTTTACAATCGAACCCATGATTAATGTTGGAAAAGCAGAAGCATTTATTGATGAAAAAGATGGGTGGACAGCCAGGACAGTGGATAATCAGCTTTCCGCTCAATATGAACATACCGTGTTAGTTACCGATTCAGGAGTTGAAGTCTTGACGGATTCAAGCGGTACCTCATTGAACCCATCAACCAGTGGATTCAACCGTTAGATCTCATGGAGAAGTTGTCCGTTGCAGACACACTCCAATGCATTGGCGCCAGGCTTGTTGAGGAAGTTCCTCGACAACGTGTTTTCAGGGGGGGCCAAGCCGACTTGTACGTCCCCTTGCCCCCTCCCCTCGTGCGTTACAGGGTTTGTCCGGCAACGGATAAGGCCGTGAATGCCCCTGCCCTCACAATCGCTCCTTAACAGTCAGGCACCGTTACCGAAATAACGCCTCGATCTCGCAGAAGCCAGGCTGTTCAGTCGACGCTGCTGGGACAGAGGTTATCCCGGAAAATCGCCAGCGCTCTCCCCTCGTGGTATCGACGTTTACATGTATACTCGCGATTAGGAGGAGACCGTGCGTATGGCGGTCCCCCTTCTCGCCTCGAAGTAAAACCATGATTCGAGTACCCGGCGAGGCAAGCTCGCAACGGACGTGCCCGGATATCTGGCCTGGCAGGCCATTCGTGTTCGTCGTCTCATGGCTTCGAGGTCTCGCTGCACGTGCCTGCCATCATTCCGATTTTCCTCGGACGACCCCTTGATGTTCCGCCCCTTGCCTTTGACCAGGTTTTATGGTCCTATTTCACGATAGTACCAGGATGTATCCACAGGAGGCCTGCACCCCGATTGTGCACCTGTCGGGACAGATCACTGCTGCTCAAGGCATTCCGCCCCCTCAGGCGCAATGCTGTCTCCGGCCCATGAGAAAGAGCTGGAAGGTCTCGGGGACGATGAACCGAAAAGGGAGAACTCTACATTGGACGACGTTATGCGAATGGCTTTTCTCGTTTTTGTTGGCCTTGTGCTCGGTGTCGCAGTTGCCTGGTACATAGGGTTTCTGTATCAGGAGGTCCGGGGCACAGGCCGGATTGTCATCGTTCCACTGACAGTTATCGACAGCCAGGGCAAGACGAACGACGAACTCGGGAAGGCCCTGGCCCAGATGCTGAATGCACGACTTCAGTCGCTGTCCTACGAACTTCAAGACGCACAGTCAGCCTTCACTACAGACGTCCGCGCATCAGCCTTTCCGCAAGAAGCGGCCCCTGCCCCGGTTGGCGATGTTCGACTATGGACTCAAGCCGTAGCGCTACAGACCGCACTGTTGCAGCCTATCGATCTGAAACTCTCGGTGGGCGGGGTCGACGTCGGCGGCATAATACCATCGGTCCAACACTGGTTACGCAGCGACCGCATGCTCCATTTAACCCTGTACGCACAGGAAACCGATGTTCAAGTTTTCGGATCGCTGGCCGCGCTTCAATCGTCATTGTTGGTTATGATGATGCCACACAACGGCTCAAATTCGTTAATTCATGGGGTGAACAGTGGGGCGAACAGGGATTCGGCTACCTCCCGTATGCGTATGCCCAGAAATACATGAAAGACGCCTGGACGTTTACGCTATGATCCGGGACTGCCGGCAGCCGATCGAGTAAGCCGCTCAACAAA